>JAEMRC010000004.1:0-11394 GCA_016463545.1 Ilumatobacteraceae bacterium | reverse complement strand
TCAAAACATTCAGTCAGCAAATGGCCGTGGGTTTTGCTCTTGCTCCGATAACGACTGTTGACCAGACATGGACATGGCAGATCTTCTTATGGGTGGCCGTTGCGCTGACTGTTGTGAGTGGCGCGCAGTACGCAGCGCAGGCGGTGCTTTCTAGAAAACGTCCTCAGGCAACGAACTGAGATGCGTTGCGATGTCGTGGCAGTCGGCACCGAGTTATTGCTTGGTCAAATAGTCGACACCAACTCATCATGGATCGGCGAACAGCTTGCCACCGTCGGAATCAACTCTCTCTTGCAAATTAAAGTAGGGGACAACAAAGACCGCATTGTTGCTGCAATTCGTGATCGCCTACAAGAAGCAGATGCAGTCGTGGTGTGCGGAGGTCTTGGCCCGACACATGACGACCTGACTCGCGAAGCGATCGCCACTGTGATGGGGGTATCGCTTGAACTAGATGACGACATTGCTGCTGTTATTGAAGCCATGTTTGCATCGCGCAAGCGGCGAATGCCCGCCAACAATCTTAAACAAGCAGAGGTTCCTGTTGGGGCGCAGGTGATTGCTCAAACTCGTGGCACTGCACCTGGGCTCATTTGTCCGGTTGGAACAAAAGTAATCTACGCGGTCCCTGGTGTTCCGCATGAAATGCGCGACATGGTCGAACGTGTGATCATCCCCGACCTGATTGCGCGTTCTGGTGAAACTGCCGTCATCGCTAGTCGAGTGTTGCGGACATGGGGTGACAGTGAGTCGGGTCTCAATGAGCGACTTCAGCCACTCATCAATGAACTTGATCGCAGCCCCAACACAACGCTGGCTTTCTTGGCAAGCGGTTGGGAGGGTATCAAGGTGCGACTCACCGCTAAAGCAGAAACAAAAGACGCAGTAGATACTCTCTTGAATAGTTGGGAGCAACGCGTGCGCGAGGTTGTCGGTGACATTGTGTTTGGCGTCGACGGCGACAACATGGAGTCCGTTGTCCTTGCAATGTTGCGCAAGCGCGGTCTCACTCTTGCGTTGGCGGAGTCAGTCACGGGTGGACTGGTGTCGGGTCGACTCACGCAGATCGCCGGGGCATCAGATGTGTTTCGCGGAGCAGTTGTGTCCTATGCCAGTGACGTCAAGCACGATGTGCTGCATGTATCGCCAGGACCCGTTGTATCGGAGGCCGCGGCAGCCCAGATGGCACAGGGAGCCAAAGACCTTCTCGGCGCCGATGTCGGTCTTGCGCTCACAGGCGTGGCAGGTCCAGATCAACAAGATGGCCAACCCGTTGGCACGCTCTGCGTCGCAGTGGTGCTGCCTGATGGCCAAGTCCACACCAAGACCTTTGTCCTGCCTGGGCAGCGCGAACAGATGCGTCAAATGAGTGTCATCTCATCTCTTGACATGTTGCGCGGTTTGCTTGCATGATGCTCAGGTGACTGCGCAGGTAATATAGACAGCGTTACCAATTGCCCCTGTAGCTCAGTTGGATAGAGCAACGGTTTTCTAATCCGCAGGTCGTAGGTTCGATTCCTACCGGGGGCGCCAGAACTGTTGTTGTTCAAACCGTGGCATTGCCGTGTCCACGCCGTAGAATGAATAATTGTGACATTCAAGAAGGGCGAAACGGTGATTTATCCCCAACATGGGGCCTGTATCGTTCTTGGAACCAAAAAAATAATGGCTTTTGGAACCCGCCAAGAATATCTCTTGCTGCGAACCGTGATTAATGAGATGGATCTCAAAGTGCCCATGGATCGAGCCCATTCTGGACAGGGTGGAGTCGGCGTGAGGCCTCCAGTGTCAGCAGACGAACTTGAAGATCTTGTCGGAGTGTTGTCAAAAGCAGATCCACGTGTGCCTGCCAACTGGTCTCGTCGTTTTAAGAACCATCAAGAAAAACTCAAGAGCGGTGATGTGTATCAAGTCGCAGAAGTTGTGCGCAACTTGGCGGCACGAAACCGCGATGCTTCGCTGTCAGCAGCAGAACGCACCATGTACGAACGCGCTCGAATCAATTTAATTTCTGAAATTGCACCGGCACTAAAGGTGTCTACAGAAGAAGCAGAGGAATTCCTGAATGCTGCTCTCGTGCGCGGGGTCCTCAAGCCAGCAAAAGTTGCCAAGAAAAAAGCAGAAGTACCCAAGAAGGTAGAAGAAGACGACGACGACGACTTCTAAGTCGCCACGGTCGCTTTTATTGCGGTTGTACTGAGATGTTAAACATCGGATTCTGTGGAGTAGGAGTGATGGGCTCTCCAATGGCGGGCCATCTTGTTAATGCTGGTCATACGGTGTATGTCTATAACCGAACACGTGAGCGAGCCGATGCATGGGCGGCGGAGCACTCCGGAACTGTTTGCCAAACACCTCGTGAACTGGCGTCTCAATGTGATGTTGTGATGATGTGTGTGGGCAACGACAACGATGTGCGCGAGGTCGTGACTGCACCAAACGGTGTGTTGGCCGGAATGAGACCAGGGACATTGGTTATTGATCACACCACAACGAGTGCAGAATTGGCTCGTGAGATGGCGCAAGTTATTGAGAGTGCAGGCGGAGTGTTTATTGATGCTCCAGTATCAGGTGGACAAGCAGGCGCTGTGAACGGCGTGCTCACGGTGATGTGTGGCGCAAGAACTGACGAAGAATTTGCACGGTTTGCC
Source organism: Ilumatobacteraceae bacterium (assembly GCA_016463545.1). Taxonomy (GTDB): domain Bacteria; phylum Actinomycetota; class Acidimicrobiia; order Acidimicrobiales; family Ilumatobacteraceae; genus UBA2093. The sequence goes on along the minus strand of JAEMRC010000004.1, from coordinate 8,743 downwards.
AGTATTGCCGAGGCGTATTCATCGCGTTGTATGCGTATGGGAGACATTGGCACAGGCCAACTCACAAAAATGGCGAATCAGATATGTATTGCTGGATTAGTGCAAGCACTCGCAGAAGGCGTTGCGTTCGCCCAAAAGGCTGGCCTCGACGCACATCAAGTGATTGACGTTATTTCCAAGGGGGCTGCTGGCAGTTGGCAGATGGAAAACAGGGGACACACCATGGTAGATCAAAAATTTGATTTTGGTTTTGCTGTTGAGCTGATGGTGAAGGATGTTAACTACTGTCTCGCAGAGGCAGCGCGAATTGGCGCAGATGCACCCGTGACAAAATTAGTGCAAACATATTTTGAAGATCTCATCGCGCGTGGAGACAGCCGTCTTGACACGAGTAGTTTGATAAAACGTCTTATTTCTTAAGAAAAAGTGCTATTTGCCGCTTGCCGCGGTTGCAAAAATATCTATGAGTGAATCAAGTTGTGGGTCGGTAATCACCAAAGGTGGACAAAACGTATTGGCGTCGTTGATGGCACGTGTGATTGCTCCGAGTTCGAGCATTCGATCTCGTATTTTGACGGCATCTTGATGGGGGTGTAGTGCAGCAGCCCAGACAGCGCCCTCGCCCCGTGCATGCTTAATAATTCCGTCATCAGCAAGTGCCTGAAGCCCAGCATTAAGACGTTGACCGATGTGAACGGAACGCTCTAAGAGTGCTTCTTGCTCGAGAATGTCAATATTGGCGAGTGCTGCTGCGCATGCTGTGGCGTGCCCTGAGTAGGTGTAGCCATGACGCATAAAAAAATCAGAATCAGATTCAAGTGCGGCACAAACTTTTTGGCCAACGACAACTCCGCCAAGTGGGAGATATCCAGATGTCACTGCTTTTGCAAAAGTAATCATGTCGGGTTCGACGCCAAAGTATGTTGCGCCAAACCATGTTCCGAGGCGTCCAAATGCGGTGATGACTTCATCAAAGATCAAGTACGCACCGTGTTGGTCGCATAACCTGCGCAACGAAGCCAAATACCCAGGCTCTGGCGGAAACACACCACCAGCACCTTGGATTGGTTCGGCAAGAACAGCAGCCAACCGAGAACTGTGCTCTGACATCAAGAGCGCAAGTGCTTCAATGTCGTCAGCATCAACTTGAATAACGTCATCTAGGAGAGTTCCGTATCCAACTTTGTTTGGGGCGATTCCTTGGGCGCTTGTGCCGCCGTAGTTTGTGCCGTGATAACCGCGTGTGCGTGAAATGATGATGGTTCGTTCTGGATGTCCAGCCTGAACATGTGCGAGCCGAGCCATCTTCATTGCGCTGTCAATAGATTCAGAACCACTTGAACACAAAAACACACGCGCGTCTGTGAGCGGAGAAAGAAGAGCGATTCGTTGCGCAAGTTGATCGGCGGGAGCGTTTGTGAAGGGGTCGAATGCCGAGTATGACTCGAGAGTTGTTACTTGGCTCGATATGGCATGAGCCATGTCTGCTCGTCCGTGACCAATAGCGCAATACCACAGACTTGCCATGCCATCAATGAGTTGGTTTCCGTCTGTGTCCCAGAGGAGTGCGCCTTCACCGCGAGCGATGGTGATAAATGATTCGCGTGCTGGTTTTGCAAACGGATGTAAGAACTTTCCGGGCATAGTGGTTCCCTCTGGGCTATCACCACATTATTGGGTCATAGAGGTCAACTCAGTATCCATGAGAGCACACTGAATAGAGTGGGAATATGGATGTTGGACTTGCGATACCCCAGATGGCACGTGGTCTTGATCGGGCAGCAGTATTGCAGTGGTGTAAGGCGGCTGATGATGGTCCGTTTTCAAGCATTTCAGCAGGGGAGAGAATCACATTTCGAAACCTTGAGGGACTCACTTTGTGCGCGGCTGCTGCTGTTGCCACCGAGCGAGTACGCGTGATGATGAATGTGGCTGTGTTGCCCTGGCATGCACCAGCACTCATCGCTAAACAACTCGCCACAATCGATGTGATGAGCGGTGGTCGCCTAGATGTGGCTGTGGGTGTGGGCGGCCGTTGGCAGGATTACGCCGCGGTTGGATCATCTTTTGCGCATCGCCATCAACGCCTTGATGATGCGGTGCATGAGATTCAGCGATTGTGGGGCGGTGGGGTCGCCGCTGATGGAGAATCAATCGGACCTCAGTCGGTGCAAGATGGTGGCCCACCGCTGTACGGCTCGGCAATGGGCCCAAAGTCATTTGCTCGAGTGGCGCAGTGGGCAACAGGAGTAAGTGGATTTACATTGCTGGGCGATGCTCGCGAAGTCAAACGTCAAGTGCGCTCAACGTCAGAGGCGTGGCAATCAGCCGGGCGAACCGTCAAGCCTCGACACATCACGGGAAGTTTTGTTGCGCTGGGCAAAAATGCCCCAGAGACATTGCGGGCTTTTGCGTATGAATATCTTGAAGTTTTTTCGCCTGAGTTTGCCACTCAACTATCGGACTCAATGACGCTGTGCACACCAGATGCGCTGGCCGATGCTTTGAGGTCTTTTCGTGACGCGGGTATTGATGAGTTCATTGTTGTTCCGGCGACGAGTGATGCATCGATGGCATCTGACGTGGCAGATATTGTGCGAGATGTTCTCGGAGAGTCAGCGACCTAGTTCGTCACTGGGTGATGACACGCCACAAAGTGTCCCAGGCCGACTTCTTGCAACTGTGGTTCTTCCGCAGCACATCGTTGCGAAGCAGACTCGCAGCGAGTACGGAATCGACATCCAGACGGGGGATTAACGGGGGATGGTGGTTCGCCAGTCACTCGTATCTTGTCGACACCGACTTCTGGATCAGGGATGGGCACCGCAGCAATGAGTGCACGTGAGTAATGATGAGCGGGATGTGCGTAGAGATCATCTGGAGTTGCCACCTCGCAGATTTTTCCCAGATACATCACCAGCACCCGAGTGCTCACTGCTTTGACAACTGCTAAGTCATGAGAAATAAAAATAAGGGTGAGGCCAAGTTTTTCTTTCATGTCCTGCAAAAGGTTGAGAATCTGCGCCTGGATACTCACGTCAAGTGCAGACACGGGCTCATCACACACAAGCAACACGGGATCAAGAGCGATAGCCCGTGCGATGCTGATGCGCTGGCACTGACCACCAGAAAATTCATAGGGACGGCGATCTCGTACGACGACCGGATCAAGCCCGACAGAATTCAGGAGGTTGTCGACTTTGATAGATCGTTCTGCTGCAGTGCCCTTTTTCCACACCTTCAGAGGCTCATCAATGATGTTTTTTACCTGCAGTCGAGGGTCTAGCGAAGAGATCGCATCTTGAAAGATCATCTGCACTTTGGGCCGAACGTCGCGAAGGTCATTTCCGTCTAAAGCGGTAATATCGACACCGTCAAGCACAACGGTCCCGCCTTGAGGACGTGGCAATTGCATGATTGCTTTACCAAGTGTGGACTTGCCGCATCCTGATTCACCAACAATTGCGAGCGTTTCTCCGCGCAAGACATCGAAACTGATCCCGGCCACTGCACTTACAAAGCTTTTTCTGTTGACTTTGTATTGAACAACAAGATCTTGAACAACGAGCAGTGGATCGCTGTCCAACCGAAGATGAAGTTTTCCGGAGCCGGCCATTAGAGAGATCCTCCAATCGGGAAGAAGCATCGATATTGATGTCCGTTTTGCATGGTCACCAAAGGTGGTTTCTCTGCGCGGCACTTGTCTGTCGCGTATTCGCAACGGGGAGCAAAAGAGCAACCAGGCTCGGGAGTCGTTGGGTCAGGAAGGCGGCCCGTGATGACTCGCAATCGCTGACCGCTTGCTTGATCCAACCGTGGGATTGATTTCATGAGTGCTTCCGTGTAGGGCATTTTCATGTTCGCAAAGAGATCTTTCGTCACTGCTGCTTCGACGATTTCACCGGCATACATCACAACGACACGATCTGTCTGGCCAGCCACAACACCTAGATCGTGAGTAACAAGAATCATGGTCATATTGAACTCTTGGCGCAATTCAGCGAGAAGCTCAAGCACTTGTGCCTGCACTGTGACGTCAAGCGCCGTTGTCGGCTCGTCTGCGAACAGCAACTCGGGGGTACATGCAATGGCAATGGCAATCACAATGCGCTGACGCATGCCGCCCGAAAGTTCGCCTGGGTACTTCTTCATTGCCGCGTATGGGTCTGGGATTCTCACTCGCTCAAGAAGTTCCACCGAACGTGCACGGGCCTGATCTTTGCTCATTCCGAGTCGAACGATGAGTCCCTCCATGAGCTGCGAACCGATCCGTCGAACGGGGTTCAATGATGTCAGCGGGTCTTGGAAGATCATTGCCATTCCGGTACCCCAGTAATTACGTACCTCCGCATGACTGAGATCAGAGAGCGGAGCGCCATTGAATTCGACCGAGCCTGTGCACGTAGCGGTTGAAGGCATGAGCCCCATCGTTGCTCGTGAAAGAACGGTCTTGCCTGATCCAGACTCCCCAACGATTCCGATGCTTTCACCTTTGGCAACCGAGAGGTCGACACCTCGAACGGCGTGTAAATCTCCGCGAGGCGTAGTAAAAGACACACTGAAGTCTGAGAGTTTGAGCAATTGGTTCATATCTTGGCCTCGCGTTGATCGAGCGATGCTCGAATCAAATCGCCCAACTTGTTCGTAGAAATGATCGTGAATGCAATGACAATGACAGGGACATAAATAACATGCGGATAATCAACGAGGTCTCCAGAGTTGCGAGCGAGCAGGGAGCCCCAACTGTTTCCGTTGTTGAGCCCGACCCCAAGCAGCGACAAAGATCCTTCGACGACAATGATTGTTCCCAGCGCCAAGAAGAGAATTGCAAAAATTGACGGCACCACGTTGGGGATGATTCGCTTTGTAAGAATTGAAAAATTACTTGCCCCAATTGACCGAGAGGCTGTGACGAAATCACGATTGATCCATTGCAGCGCCGCCGCCCGGGCAATACGGCCCAACTGAGGAATAATGACAATAACCAATGAAGCAATCAGGACTTGTATACGCCTGCTATCAGCAACAGCCTCATCAGGTCGTAGTGGTGTCGCAAAAATAGCGATGAGTGCAAATGCCAGCACGAGCGTCGGTATTGAAAGAATGATATTAAAGATGAGGAGCATGACTCGGTCGAACCAACCTCGTAGGTACGCCGAGGTGATCCCAAGTAGACAGCCGATGAGGCCCCCCAAGAATACTGATATCAGCGATATAGACAGAGATGTACGTGAGCCATTTACCATCGCCGACAAAATATCTATTCCCTCATTAGTCGAGCCTAGAAAAAAACAGCGCTTACTTGTCTGAGTAGAAGCAAGTAAATCCAAACGATCTTGCTCTTGTTGTTGGGCATCAACAACGGTGTCACTTGTCAAATCGGGTGGCGGGATCTCTATCGTGAAACCGTCTTTGTCAGTGATGCCACCGGTTGGGGTGGTGTCGGTAGGCACAGTCTCAGGTGAAGGACTTGTATCAACGTCAACGGCGATTGTTGTCTCCGGTGTTGACGACAGATCTTCATCTTGTACAGAAGAAGTTGGCGATAAATCGTGCGCCAACGGGCCCATGAATGAGCAATTCGTGAACGGTTTGACGTGCAATCCGTCGTTAAAGGTCTGTCCAACTTTGGCGATAGGCAACAGTGGACCAAAGATTGCAAAAAAGACAACAAGGCCTAGCCAAGCAGCAGCGATTTTTCCACCCACTGAATTCTTAAGCACGACGGTTCCTGGTTCTTGGATCAACGACGCCAATCAAAATATCTACGACAGAATTAAAGGTGACATAAAACAGTGCAATGAATGCAACATAGGTCTGAATCGCCATGAACTCACGAGTCCCGATTGCTTTTGCTAACTGTGTCCCCATGCCTGGTATCACGAAAATAATCTCAATCACAAGTGCACCGCCGATGAGACCGCCCATGCTGAGCGCGGCAGAGGTCATGAGAGTTGTGCATGAGGGTCGCAGTACGTGGCGCAGGAGAATGCGACGATCAGAGAGTCCCTTTGACATTGCTAGTAGGACGTAATCTTCGCGCAGTGCTGCAATCATCTCGGCTCTGAGTAACCGCGTATAGGTTGAGATGGGAGCAATTGCCAAAGTCATTACAGGCAGAACCATGAGTCGAAAGTGCTGAATAAGACCTTCAGAAATTGGTCTGTACCCAGACGGTGGGAGAATGCCGATCTTGACTCCAATAAGCAACGAGAGAATCAGCCCGATTCCAAAGTTAGGGATGGAAGATATTGAAAACAGGGTGGTACTTATCGTTCGATCAAACCGTGTTCCCTGCTTGTAGGCGCTGGTAATCCCAAGGGGGATCGCGATAGTGAGTGCGACAATTTGTGTATAGAAAATGAGTTGCAGTGTCGGTGGTATTGCTGTCTTGAGGACAGGTAGCACTTTTCCGCCAAATATAAAAAATCCAAAGTCGCCTTGAAGCATTTGGCTGAGCCACATCCAATACGCAGAGAAGTAGTTTCGATCTAAGCCCAACTCTTGGCGCAGCGCAGCGCGCTCGGCCAGAGACGCTGCTGGATTTATTAGCACAGCGACATCGCCGGGCAACTGGCGGATTAAAACCGATACAAGAAATGTCGCCCCAATAAGCACGAGACATACTTGGCTCAGTCGAAGTAAAATAGGCCGAAGTTTTTTCATAATTTCACTTTGAGTCTACTCAGTGAGACACCTCTAAGGAAATGCTCGCAGCACCTTGTAACAAAAAAGAGCACCTGCGTCATATGACGCAGGTGCTCTAATCTCTAGTCTTTGTTACTTATTTTTTGACACTCCAGCAAGTGAGGCGCCCCCGTTGCTGACGCAACGAGCAACACCACCACTGAGAAGTTTCGTTTCGCACATTCCCATAATCTTGCCCGTGGTAGATACAGCAAACTTAACTCCAATGATGGTGGTTGAGTGAGCTTGCTCTTGCCAGCGAGCAATGGCTTCTTGGTACTTAGCGTTCTGAGCAGCACCAGGCTTGAGACCTCGTGCCGCAAACCACAAAGTGTCAAAGTCTTTGTCCACATGCCGTGAAATATTCAGGGTTGACAAGGAACCGTAGAGGTCCTCAGCCATGTTGTAGAAACCGTTGCTCGTTGAAGCCATGAACAGCGAGTTGAATTGGTTTCCAGGGCCTTCGAGCACCGAGAACCAAATTGCCTGATACCCGGTTGTCGCACTGCTGGCAAACGTATTGACAATGATGCTTGAGGTTTCAACAGGCAAGACCGTCATCTTGATTCCGACAGCAGCCAATTGGCTCGCCATTTCAGCGCCATTCTTTTGCGCTTCTGGCGCCGTATCAAATGGAGCGCTGAAAGCCAACTCCGTGGCTCCCCGGTCTGTTAAACACGTTGCCAGATAGGCCTTTGCCTTGGTGGCATCATACCCGATGAAGTTTTTCGTCGTAGCGGCAAGGTTTGTTGATCCGAGAATCGAAGTCATGGGCTCCAAGAACCCAGCGGTGCGCTTTGTGGCAAAGGTTTTTCTGTCTAGTCCTGCGGACACCGCTTGACGGCAACTTTGCTTATTAAACGGAGCCTTGTTCTCAACAAACCACAACTGTGGGTAAAAATCAGCGTTGCTAACGTTTGTCTTTAGACCTTTGATTTTTTGTGCCCGAAGGATTGCGTTTGACTCAGAGTTTCCGGTGAACCAGGCCATATCAGTGGTGCCTGCTTTGAGACCATTCACGCGAGTTGCTGCATCCTTTGTTGTTGTGAAAACAAGTTTGTCGAGGTACGGAAGTTTTGCACCCTTGGCGTCTTTTCTCCAATATGTGTCGTTCTTTGTCAAGGTGATGGTTCCCTTGTCAGCAGACATCCCGCCATCAGCCATTTTAAATGGACCTGTTCCGATCATCTGTCGTGAGCACAGATAGTTGATGTCTGTCAACTTTGTTCCGGGGTTATTTGCTGGCGTAAACATTGCAGGTGCGCGCATGAAGGTACGACCTGAGCCGTACAACAACTCCTTGAATCCAGCGTTACCACGCTTCAGGTCAAATTGCACCGTGACGTCATCAATTTTGGTGACGGCCTTAGTATTTGCCCATGCAACTGGTGCAAGACCGCCGTATTTAGCGCCATGAAACAAACTCGCGGCGGGATTAACGCCTGCGTTGTCGGTGGTTGCGTTGCCACCACCACTTAGTTTACCTCTGTTTGCATTGATGTTTAGCATTAGCGCATCAGCGTTCCACTTTTCTCCGTTTGAGAAAGTGACGCCTGTTCGTGTTGTGATTCTCCAAGAGGTGAAGTCAGCGTTAGACGAAGCTGACGATGCCAAGAACGGAACAGTTACTCCGTCAGCACGTTGTTCAAAGAGAGTCTCTCCCATTTGCTTAACGGGCATTAATGCCGAGTTTGAGTTGGTGTCGTTCGGGCAAAAACCAACCATGTAGTCAGTGATTGCTACTGAAAGCGTTCCACCACGCGTCGGGGCTGTATGGCGTGCTGCCTGCCCAGTTCCGACTTGTATTGCCGAAGCGCCGAGTGTGATTGCGATGGCAATGCCGAATCGCTTCATGACCCTGCCTTTTTTAGATTGATTCATATTCCCCCTGTGATTGATTTTGAAAATGAACTCTTTCCAAAATATTGGCTAACGCTTACTCTACACATTTGCAAGTACGGTCCAAAACGTCGTCTGGCATGGTCCGGAAACCCCCTGGTCGGGCAATCTGTCGAGATGCGGTGGGAACAGGTAAGAATGGGGACATGTCTCAGAA
>JAEMRC010000072.1 GCA_016463545.1 Ilumatobacteraceae bacterium | reverse complement strand
GGCTCGTATGGCGCGGCGTTATCTGTTGCCCCGTTGGCAGATATTGCAGGACCAAGAGCACTACTCAGTCGTACTGATATCAAGCGACCTGTGTTGGTATTTTCATCAGAGACAGATGTTGTTGGCGCAAATCTTGGATACCGCCGTGCATACCAAAAGGACTCAGAGTGGTTCAGAAGTTGGGAAGTAGCGGGTACTGCGCATGGAGACGCATACAGCCTCGGAATTGGCGACACTGACAACGGCAAGGGTTCTGGTGATACGGCCTTGTTTGCGGCAATGATGAAGCCACCAACCGCGATCTATTTTGGTGCTGTGAAATGTGATTTACCGATTAATGCCGGCCCTCATACCTATGTCTTACGTTCTGCGTTGTCGGCGCTTGATGCGTGGGTGCGCACAGGCAAAGCGCCTCGGTCAATGCCAATGCTTGAGGCCAACGAAGATGTTCTGACATATCAGCGCGACACGAACGGAAATGCAAAAGGAGGCATTCGTACGCCACAAGTAGATGTGCCGATTGCAACCTTGTCCGGTCAAGGGCAATCCGGTCAATCATTTTGTGGACTCTTTGGCACCACAATTGTGTTCACGAAAAAAGAACTCAAAGCTTTGTACGCAACGAAAGCGGCATTTGCTAAAAAGTGGATAGCAGCAACTAACGCAGCGGTAGCGACAGGGGCGATACTTGAGGTTGACGCAGCAGAAATACGTCGAGTGGCGCAAGCGTATCCAGGACGATGATGACGGCGAGAGAAGGAATCGAGAGACTTCTCTTTGCGTATTGTGATGGCATTGATCGAGGAGACCTGGTCGCGACATCTGAGTTATTTGGCACCGATGGCCTCTACGGACAAGTTGATGGCCCTGCAGCGTGCGGCGCCTCACAGGTACTTGCAGCAATGCAATACAGTGTTCATCTGTATGACGGTGTTCCGCGAACGCGTCACATTGTCACCAACATTGTCATTGACCTCAACGACGACCAGATAACAGCACAATGTCGGTCGTATGTGCAGGTTCTGCATCAAGCGCCTGGCGGTGTACTCGGTCCAGTGGCTGCCGGGACCTATATTGATCGAGTGTATTTGACTAACGGATCCTGGAAATTTGCAGAACGACGCATGCTGCTCGAACTTATTGGTGACATGAGCACGCACTTATTGCAGAATCCGTTTGCATAACTGATGACATCAATTTCTCACAATCAACCACCACGCGTCGTTGTACTCAGCGTTGTCGTTGCGGCATTCGTGACGATTGCCTCGCAAGTGCTTGTCACACGGCTTTTATCGGCACTCATTTTTTATCATTTTAGTTTCTTGGCGATCAGTCTTGCCTTACTCGGAACCGGAGCAGGAGGTCTGTATACGGCGTTGATTGCACCTACTTCTGATGATGCAGGAACAATTTTGCAACTGCGCACGTGGATGATGCGTTTTGCCGTTGCCCTTGTCGCATTACCGCTCGTCGCTGTACGACTCAACCTTGAGTACTCCGAATTAACAGTTCGCTTCATCGTGTCACTCTTGGTTTTGTGTGGGTTTATCGCTATCCCATCGTTTGCGGGTGGTGTCGTCATAGCAATTGCGCTACGCACGTACACAGCGTCTGTTGGTCGTTTGTATTTCTTTGATCTCGTGGCCGCTGCGCTCGGAGCCATTGCTGTCGTGCCAGCAATGTGGCTACTTGAACCACCAGTTTTGTTACTTCTCTTGGGTGCAATCGTTTCTTTTGTGGCAGTTTTTTTATCCAGCAATTCTCGTGCGCGACAACGAAGCATTTTTTTGGTCCTCCTCACAGCCGTGCTCGTGATGGCGTCTTTCCCGACACGGCTTGTTGAGGCACCATTAACCGGACTCAGCGACGTTGATTCACTTCGAGTAGACGATTGGACACCGTTATCTCGAACTATTGGGCTGGTTCCGCGCAACGGAAAAGGTTTAGGTGTGGTGCTCTATGACAGAGTGACTGCACCGATTATTGGGTATAGCCGCGCAAATCCATCACCAGGGTGGGCAGAACTTCAACTTGGACCACAGACGATTCCGACTGCGATTGTTCCAAGTGGTCCAGGTCTGATTATCGGTGGTGGCGGTGGACGCGATATCCATAATTTGAGAGCAGCAGGAGTGACTGATCTTGATGTGATTGAACTGAACGAAGGCGTGCGCAAAGTCGTTGACGAAAAACTTGCAGCATTTTCAGGTTCGCCATACTCACTGCCAGGGGTGCATACGGTGATCGGAGACGGTCGATCGGTGTTGTCGCGTCGCCCTGCTAAGTACTCACAAATTCAGATTAGTTTTACTGACTCGCTGAGCGCGGGTGGGGCATCAGCGTACGCGTTGTCGGAGAACAACCTATACACAGTAGAAGCGTTCAAGGAATATCTCTCGAAGTTGCAACCGGGTGGCGTGCTCGCAGTTACAAGATTGCGCCGTCTTGTCGGTGATGAATCTTTGCGTACCACAATTATTGCACTCAAAGCAGTAGAAGAACTCGGAGCACAAGATCCGACATCTCAAGTAGTGGTCGTGATGGGAACCGATCTTTTTGATTCTGAATTCGGCACAGTGATGGTGAAGGCCACGCCATTTACCGATCAAGAATTAGCCACGATAACCACACTTGCCAATGAACGCGGAAACGGTGTGGCGTATGCCAAAGGAAGTCCATCACAACATGAGTGGGTTGAACTCAGCGCGGCAGAATCTCCTGAAGTTTTTTGTCGCGCCTATCGATTAAATGTTTGCCCGACCACAGATGACAAGCCGTTCTTTTTCAATATGAAAAGATTTGGTGATATCGGTCAGAGAATGACTGGGTATTCCTACTCGGTTGATCCTGTGCTGATCTTGTTTTTAACATTTGGGATTTTATTAGCGTTATCGATCTTGGGTTATTTCATTCCGATTCGGCGCATTCCAAAAAAGAAAAAGCCTCCTCGACTTGTGCTCTTGTATTTTGTTGCGATTGGTCTTGGCTATCTCATCGTGGAGTCGGTCATGATTCAGCGCTTGGTCTTGCTTCTGGGTTATCCCACATACAGTTTGTCTGTCGTGCTGTCGGCATTGTTGGCGTGGACGGGCGTCGGCGCTTGGTGGAGTACTCGCTTTGTTAACGAACGGCGAGCACTAGGAATTTCTCTTGGCACTGCTACGGCTCTTATTGCTTCGAGTGCATGGTGGTTGCCAGAACTTGTCAGTCATCAGATCACGGCTTCTTTTATTGTGCGAGTGTTGATTGCCGTTGCCGTGGTCATGCCATTTGGGCTCACGATGGGAACAGCGATGCCCACAGGATTGCGACGCATGGAGCGCATCGTCGTTGAGTCGACTCCGTTTGCGTGGGCCGTCAATGGCTTTGCGTCAGTGGTGGCTGCCGCCGCGGCAACTGTTCTTGCTCTCGAGGTGGGGTTCTTTGTCGCAACTTTGGCCGGAGCCGGGGCATATTTCGTGGCATTGGTGACGTCTCAGATGGCGTCGTGGGACAAGTAGTCTGCGGAGAAAGACAAAGGAGACACACGTGGGCGTTCGCAGAGTAGTGACAGGGCATAAAAATGGCAAAGCAGTCTTTGCGTCAGATACAGAGGTCGAACCACTCGTGATGGCACTGCAACCCAGTGCCGAGTTTTACAGGCTCTGGGGAGGCGACACCACGGCGTCATTTCCAGACGATGGTTCAGCACCACAGCAGACGACGTATTTCCCCCCAGTGGGTGGTTTTCGGTTTGGTCTTTTCACGGTTGCTCCAAATGATGCCCCTGGGCCAACAGCAGATGTTGATGTTGAGGCAGGGCTCGCCGAGATGGAGGCCAAACTTCCGGGGCTGATGTCGTATCTCGAGCCAGAAAATCCGGGGATGCATACAACTGACACGATTGATTTTGAAGTTGTGTTGTCAGGAGAAGTTGTGCTTGAACTTGACGATGGAGTGGAAAAAGTCTTACGCGTGGGGGACACGGTCGTGCAAAATGGCACGCGACATCGTTGGAGCAATCGGGGTTCTGTTCCGGCAGTGCTTGCTGTCATTTTGCTGGGCGCACATCACGAAAAATTCCCGAAGTAATACCTTTACGTTTCGTAAACCGACTACTTAACTTCTCGTACAACTACTCGTTGCACGAGTGGGGGTAAAACTAGTTTTGCAGTGTGGTAGATGTTGCTGTGCAGACTGTGCCAGCAATACACCGCCTGACGGTCCGTCCCGCCGGAGACGATCCCCGGTGTACTGTCCTTTTGCAAGACGCCATTGACCTAGGAATCACCACATTGCACTCAGTGCAGATTCACGATCTCGTGTTCGTGCGCGGAGACGTCACCGAGCAAGATCGTCAACAACTTCAAGAACTGTTGGTTGATCCGCTTTTACAAGAAGCGTCCTGGAATACTTTTCAGGCCACGACCCAACATGTTGTCGAGAGCGCTCTGCACTCAGGCGTTACAGATTCAGTTGCTCACGAGTTGCATCGCGTTGCTGCACGACTCGGCGTCACAATCGAAGCAGTGGCCACCGGAAAACGATTTGAACTCAACGGCGCACTAACACATACCGATTTGGACATCTTGGTAGGCAAACTGCTCGTGAATCCCGTAATCGAAAACTGCGCAATAGATACTGCAATTATTCCGGCATTTGCAGACTCAGGTACATCAACGACCTCTGGGGTTTCGTATGTCTCAATACCATCAGACGCCTCTGACGAAGATCTGCAAAAATTGAATCTTCAGCGTGGACTTGCTATGGATATCGAAGAGTTGCGTGCTGTGCGCGATCACTATGCATCTGCTGGCGCAGTTGCACGAGATATCGAATTGGAATCAATTGCCCAGACATGGAGCGAACATTGTGCCCATAAAACATTTCGTGCATCAATAACTCTTGATGACGGAACAACTATTCCATCACTGATTAATCAGTTGCGTGACACGACAGAAATTATTGATGCACCATATGTGGTGAGTTCTTTCGTCGGCAATGCTGGAATTATTTCGTTTGTTCCTGGCACAACGATTGCTCTGAAATGCGAAACTCACAATCACCCGAGCGCTATTGAACCATTTGGGGGAGCAAATACTGGAGTAGGTGGTGTTATTCGCGATGTGCTTGGTGCATCACATTTGCCGATTGCGTGCACAAATATTTTGTGCTTCGGAACACCAACGACACAAGCAAGCGATCTGCCAGAAGGAGTATTTCATCCACGACGTATTCGTGCAGGAGTTATTGCAGGCATTGCTGACTACGGAAACAAGATTGGTCTTCCGACCGTGGCTGGCGCGGTGTTATACGACGACGGATACATTGCTAACCCACTCGTATACGCCGGTTGTATTGGCGTGGCGTATCGCCCGTATCACGCTCAGGATCCAAAGCCTGGGGATCGCATCATTGTGCTGGGTGGTCGCACTGGGCGAGACGGATTACGTGGGGCAACTTTTTCATCGATGACAATGGACGCCACAACAGGGGATGTATCGGGGGCGAGTGTTCAAATCGGTGATCCGATCACTGAAAAATTACTGATTGATGTCTTGGGTCGCGGTCAAGATTTGTTTAGGTCAATTACGGACTGCGGAGCGGGTGGTTTGTCTTCAGCAATCGGAGAAATGGCTCAGGACATTGGTGCGTGTGTTGAACTGAGTGAACTACCGCTCAAATATCCGGGTCTTGCGCCATGGGAGATCTGGCTATCAGAAGCACAAGAGCGAATGGTCGTCGCAGTGCAAGATACTGGTGCACTTAAAGATGCCTGTGAACGATTCGGGGTGGAATTTACTGATGTCGGTTTTTTCACCGGAGATGGACGCTTAGTCGTGCATCATGGCGGCAACGTTGTTGTTGATCTCGATCTTGAGTTTTTGCACAATGGTCGTCCGCAACGCCATATGCATGCCGTGATGCCGAGTCCAGTGCGCGAGTCGATGACACCGACGCAGTTCAGCACAAAATTTGGAAACATCGATGTAGTTGACTCACTTAAGCGTCTCTTGTCTCACCCCAACATCGCAAGCAAGGCCGCCGTCATTCATCGTTATGACCATGAGATCAGGGGAGCAACGCTTGTGCGCCCACTCATAGGTGCTTGTGCTGACGGGCATGCCGATGGTGTAGTCATTGCTGAGCCACTAGACACTCACGGTATTGCAATCGGAATCGGAGTGAATCCATGGTTTGGGGTTCTTGATGCAGAACGCATGGCATTGTCAGTTGTTGACGAAGCGATGCGCAATGTTGTTGCTGTTGGAGCTGATCCAGATTCGGTTGCACTTCTTGACAATTTTTCTTGGGGAGACCCGCGTCGTTCCTCGACTCTGGGAGATCTTGTAGCAGCAGTGCAAGGGTGTTGCGATGCAGCCTTGGCTTTTCAGGCACCGTTTGTGTCTGGGAAAGATTCTCTTAACAACGAATACCTTGGTAGCGATGGTGAACGGCATTCTGTTCCGCCGACATTAGTTATCACCGCTATCGCCCATGTTCCTGATGCGGAATCAACCGTTACACCAGATCTGAAAGCGAGCGGCAATGTTGTCGTGTTGTTGGGCAATACCAGTCTTGAGTTTGGAGCGAGTCATCTCGCCATTGTGCACGGTGTGACAGATGCCGGAGCAGTGCCGGCTTTTGATGCTTCTGCTCCTCGTCGTTACCGCCTCTTACATCGCGCGATTCGCGATGGGCTCGTGCGAGCCTGTCACGATATTGCCGAAGGTGGTGTTGCTGTTGCCCTTGCGGAAATGGCAATCGCCGGTCGCATGGGCGTCGAGATGTCATCCAACCTGTCGGTGGCACAGTTATTTAGCGAGTCAAACGGAAGATTTCTTCTTGAAGTATCTCCCGCGCATGTTGACACAATTATTGAGCAATTCGGCGACGAAGCAATTGTTATTGGTCTTGTCACCAGCGAACAAGAGATGAGATTACCAAACAACCAGAGCGTATCTATTCAAGAATTGTGCAGCGCATGGCAGGAAATATCGTGACTCTGCCAGTTGCCGCTGTGCTGTGTGCTCCTGGTACAAATCGTGATAACGACGTATTGTTTGCTCTGCAACTAGCAGGTGCGTCTCCCGTGGCCATTTTGACGAATGAATTATTACAAAATCCGTCTCGCATTAATGATGCCGATATTTTAGTAATTGCTGGTGGCTTTTCATATGCCGATGCTCTCGGTGCTGGACGACTTTTTGCTGTCGAGCTTGAGCATGCGGTCGGAGAACAAATTTCAACTGCAATCAGTGAGCGTCGGCCAATTATCGGAATCTGTAATGGATTTCAAACTCTTGTTCGCATGGGCATCTTGCCAGGCACCGGTCAGCGTGCCGCACTGGGGCATAACACGAGTGGCGTCTTTGATTGTCGGTGGGTAGAACTTGAGCCCAGTTCGAAGAAGTGTGTCTGGACTCAGAATCTGTCCGAGAACATTGAGTGTCCGATCGCACATGGCGAAGGTCGTTTTACGTGTGATGACGACACGCTGTCGAACTTGCAGCGCAATGATCAAGTGGCACTGCGATACATCTCGACCAATCCCAATGGTTCTGTCGACAATATTGCAGGTGTTTGTGATTCGACAGGAGTGGTGTTGGGATTAATGCCACATCCCGAAAATCATGTTGTGCGGCGCCAACACCCACAATCACATCGTGGCGTGTCGCGAGGTCTCGGATTATCCATCTTTCAGTCAGGAGTATGTTATGCCCGTCGTTGAAGCTTGCACCGATATTTCGTTGCCACTCTCAGACCGCCGCGCGGGGAAAGTGCGTGTGTCGTACGCGTTGCCAGATACTCGGCGATTGTTCGTCACTACCGATCGACTATCGGCGTTTGATCGCATTGTTGCGAATGTTCCATATAAAGGCCAAGTGCTCAATCAGTTGGCGGCATGGTGGTTCATGCAGACGCGCAATATTGTTAACAACCACTTCATTGAATGTCCAGATCCAAACGCAACGATTGGTCATGCTGCGCAGCCTTTGCCAGTCGAGGTTGTCGTACGAGGTGTTATTACTGGTTCTACATCAACGTCGCTCTGGCGCCAGTATGACCAAGGCGCACGAAATATCTATGGGTATGAGTTTCCCGATGGTCTTGGCAAGAACACGTTGTTGCCTCATGCCATTATCACGCCAACAACAAAAGGTGATGCCGGGGCGCACGACGAACCGTTGACGTGTGCTGAAGTGACGCAACGAGGACTCGTGGATGCAGATGTCTGGAACATCGTGCAAGAAGCTGCCTTGGCGCTATTTGCATATGGACAAGATGTGGCTAAGCGCGCCGGTCTGTTGCTTGCTGACACCAAGTACGAGTTTGGAATTGCTGCGGATGGTTCAGTGATGTTGATTGACGAAATGCACACACCGGATTCATCACGTTTCTGGGAGTTGTCGTCATATCAACAGCGTCTCTCTGCAGGTGCGGAGCCTGAGAGTCTTGACAAGGAGCCAGTGCGACTCGCTCTTGATGCGGTCGGCTATCGCGGTGATGGTGATCCGCCGCCACTCGATGATTTGGTGATTGCCGCAACAACGGATCGCTACATTGCCGCCTACACACGCCTCACGGGTGAGGTGTTTAAGCACGGTGAGTATCCGGTGCAAAGTCGCTTATTGCGTTCACTTCAACAGTCAGGAATAGTATGAAACCACTTGTCATTATTTTGATGGGATCACCAGCGGACGCAGACCACTGCGCCAAGATTCAAAGCGCGGCCAGTGCATTTGGGCTTGACGTAGTTATGCGGGTGGGCTCAGCGCATCGAACGCCAGAACATGTGCTCAATCTGGTACGTAGTCACGACGCAGAGCCACGGCCAAAAGTTTTTATTACAGTTGCTGGTCGCTCAAATGCATTATCTGGATTCACTGATCCGCAAGTATCTGCTCCGGTGATTGCGTGTCCGCCACCAGGCGACGAAGTTGATCTGTGGAGCAGTCTGCGAATGCCCCCGGGAGTTGGTTGTGCAGTCGTTCTTGAACCTATCAATGCGGCTTTGATGGCGGCCAAGATACTGGCAGGTCACGATGCAGAGGTGGCGCAAAAAGTATCTGAATATCAAGCAGAACAACGTGCGCGAGTTCTTGGCGCAGATGCGCAGGTTTATCATGGGTGAGCATCAATTTTCAGATCTGATGGCTGATCGCCTTCATGAAGAATGCGGAGTGGTGGGGATTTCATCTCCGTCTGATGATGTGGCGCAGATGGTGTTTTTTGGTTTATTTGCATTGCAGCATCGAGGTCAAGAGGCAGCAGGGATTGCAGTGTCCGATGGCGTGCAAGCGCGTATCCATAAAGATGACGGTTTAGTGAGCCATGTTTTTAATGCGTCAACGCTTGCCCCGTTGCGTGGACCACATGGCATTGGACATACACGGTATTCCACGACAGGAGGTTCTGGATCACGCAACGCACAACCATTCTTGGTTGAGACAGTGCACGGACCGCTTGCTGTTGCGCATAACGGCAATCTCGTCAATGCCCATGAGTTGCGTGCAGAACTATTGGCGCGAGGTTTTGGACTCACTGCGTCGTCAGACACTGAAGTAATGACTCTGATGTTGGCGTCGGCCGGGGGACAAAC
>JAEMRC010000071.1 GCA_016463545.1 Ilumatobacteraceae bacterium | reverse complement strand
AAGGCAAAAGATATCACGCTCATTCCGGCTACGTGGGTTTGCGTTATCGCCGGCTTGACAAATGGTGTGGTCACCAATCTTGAGGTAGTGGCAAGGAATGCCTCTGGCGATACACCGCAATTCATAACGGTCACGTCTATCGGCGCACCAGTCACCCCTACAGGTGTAGTCGCCTCTGGAGCAGAAGGGAAAATATATGTTTCTTGGAATCGCGGGAGTGCTGGTGGTGCTGCTGCTAAGTATGTTGCAACCGCAACTAGCGGTGCAGTCGAATACTCTTGCACCTCTGCACAAACCATGAATGCCGGAATAATTACTTCTCCAGCACGAACTGAGTGTGTAATTACCGTGCCACGAACAAATTCAAATCTGAGTTATGCAGTCGCAGTCAAAGGCGGTAACGGCAATTGCTCAGACATTGTCCCTGACGTCTGCAATTACTCGGATCCAGCACCAAGCACGCCTACAACTATCACGCCTCAATTCAACCCTGATAGGCCAACGCTTGTTGCAGAAGTCAGAGACTCGAAGATTACTGTTACGGCAACACCTGCCATCGACGGAGGGTCGACTACAAAAATAACAATTGCATCTGCCCCAACAGGCCTTTCTTGCGACGCGTCATCAACCAATCAATGGAAGTGTGTCTTCGGTGAACCTACTCGAGGGCAAATCTATACGTTTACTGGAACGGGTTATAACGCCAATAATGTCCCTGGTGCGCCTGGTACGTCCAATGCTGTAACGGTGTACGCCACGCCGGAAGCGCCCGTGATATTACAAACGACAACTTTTGATCAAAAAATTTTGGTCACAATAGCATCAAGCACAGACGTGATTGATAGCTACACGGTGATCGCCACCCCCGGAGGTCGTACCTGTCAAATTTCCAAACCAAATCAATCGTGTGAAGTGACTGGTCTAACCAATGGCACGGCGTACTCTGTTCGAGCGACAGCGCAGAACAATGGCGGAATTTCCCCTCTCTCTTTGGAAGTGAAAGGTCTGGAGCCATTTGGCGTTCCGACTGCTCAGTTGGCACCATTCGCCACGCTCGTAACCACAGGAGGATCCGCAGTATTCCATTTGTCAGTAAAGCCGCCTGCTATCGGTGTCAATATTGAGTCGTATAAGGTGCAGATGCTCAATTCACGAGAAAGTTGCACGATCGTGTTCCCAGGTACAAAATGCGATATCCCAGTCGACGAGACATTCATTGGATTTCCGTTGCAGTTCACATCCACATCCACTAACAGAATAGGCGAGTCAAAGCCGTCGCTGCCTTCAGAAACATATAACTACGAGAAAGCGCCATTGGCCCCACGAGATGTCATTTTAACGACGAAACCTGGTGGAGACATAGTAGTAGAAGTATTGCCAACTTTCGGTTCGTCAAAGGCGACAGGGTTTGTAGTCACTGCAATTCCTGGTAATTATTCCGACACATGCACGGATAATGGTATATGTGTTCTCCGGGACGCTGCGCGTGGCAAGGTTTATACCATCACGATGAAAGCAATAAATGCATCTGGTACTTCACCAGCATCGAGTCGCGTGTACTATCTCACGGCACCTCCAGAGGCGCCGCAAGACCTGACAACTTCGGTGTCTTCGGCCGGACTCGTGGTTGAACTTGGCGCTGGGAAAATACCTACCGACACAGACTCTATGTTTGTTACTGCTACACCATCTCTTGGTGGAGCCCCCTTGTATTGCAAAATTATTCTGCCAGCAAAGACTTGTGCGATTAAGTCTGATCCGACCAAGACATATAAAATTGCTGCTGTTGGAGAAGCAACATCTGGCGAAAAACCCAGCGTTAGCAAGTCTTTCAAGTCAACTGGTGTAGTGAAAACTATTGCTGCAGCAAGTCAGAATCTTGTTGCACCGAAAGCAACTCTCCGGTCCGCTACAGAAGTAACTACTGGTCCCCAAATTAATAAAACTATTAACCTTGGGAAAAAAGCGACATCCAAAATCAAAATTGACACTGTCTACAGCGCCTTTATTAAATCTCTGCCGCTCTCTACCGGCAAGGTGAGCCTCCTTAAATTTTCAGGAAAGGTAAAATCAGATTCGAAAAAAATCTGTAAGACCAAGGGTTCAGATGTGATCTTGCTTAAAAAGGGTGTCTGTAATATCTCGGCAAAGTTCAAGGTGGTCGAAAACAAGAAAAGTAAAACGGTTGAACTGAGCGCAAAAATTACAGTCGGATAAGAGAATTGTGGCCTTTGCGTGGTGGTCGGCTATCGGCCACCACGCAGATCAATAAATAGCGTGGTTCGATTTTCAACGATGGGTCGCACATCAGTGGGTAGCGCAAGTTGTTCAGGTGCCAACGTTCGTTTGTTGCAATCAGTGAACTTCCGGGTGTTGGGAGTGTGCGTCACCAAGCACGATGCATCAGAGTCTGCAGGGTGGCCGTAATACACCTGCCATCCGCGGGTGGGATCAACTCCAGTGTGGTCGAGCACGATCGAGCGAGTTCCGTTCGGGCTCTTGAGGTCGGGGAACAGAAGTGGACCGCCTGCATCAACGGCGCGTGCAATCGACTCAACGGGGCCAACCTCAAAGATTTTTGCGCCCAGGTTGGTGATATTGGATGGTCGATGCGAGATGTAACTGGCCATGCCCCAGGTGGCTGCCATCAATACGGCAAAGAACCCAATACCGAGCCCCACGGGCACAACGGCGCGAGCCAAAGGGGACTTGAGTTGGGGAAGTTGCACACCACTATTGTGGCGGGTTGGGACGACATTGCCATCACGGCGTAAGGTTTAAGTTCTGTGAAGCGCCTCTACCGTGTCGTCGTTGCCAAGCCTGGATTAGATGGTCATGATCGCGGGGCTAAGACAATCACTCGTGCCTTACGTGACCATGGATTTGAGGTCATCTACACAGGATTGCATCAAACTCCCGAGCAGATCGCCGAGACGGCCTTGCAAGAAGACGTAGATGTCGTGGGTCTGTCGTTGTTGTCGGGGGCACATCTGACGTTGTTTCCGCGCGTGATGGAAGAACTACGAACCAGGGATCTTGGAGACATTTTAATTTTTGGCGGCGGCGTTATTCCGGATGCAGATGCGCGCGTATTACACGAACAAGGCGTTGCAAAGATTTTTGGTCCAGGGTCGTCTCTCAAGGACATCTGTCACTGGCTAGAAGAAGAACTCGACAACAGGGAGCAGTAAGTGGATCTATTTGAATATCAAGGCAAGCAGTATTTTTCCCAATTTGACATACCCGTGTCAGCAGGTGGCGTTGCCACCACTGTTGATGAAGCGGTTGCTGTTGCCCAAAAAGCCGGATACCCCGTTGTTGTCAAAGCGCAAGTTCAAGTGGGTGGTCGCGGCAAAGCGGGTGGCATCAAGTTGGCAAACGATGCAGCAGAAGTACGCACACACGCCGGAAACATTTTGGGCATGGATATCAAGGGCCATGTCGTCAAGCGCATCTGGGTGGAGAACGCATCTGACATCAAAGCGGAGTACTACGCGTCGTTTACCTTAGATCGCGCAGCCAAACAACATCTCTTGATGCTCAGTGTTGAAGGTGGAGTCGAGATTGAAGAAGTTGCTGCAAAAAATCCTGAGGCAATTATTAAGTTGCATATCAATCCAGTTGATGGTCTGTCGTTAGCAGCAGCAAAGAAAGCAGTTGTCGATGCCAAGATTCCGGCAGAGGCGCAGGCAGGTGTTGCTGAGATGTTGATCAAGTTGTATCGCTGCTTCACAGAAGGTGACTGCGATTTAGCAGAAATCAATCCACTGATCTTGAAGCCGACTGGCGAGATTCACGCACTTGATGCCAAGGTGAGCCTGGATGAAAACGCCGAGTTTCGTCATCCAGAGTGGGCAGAGTTCATGGCCACAATCGAGCTAGACGCACGCGAAAAACTCGCCCGTGAATACGGTTTGCAGTACATCGGTCTTGACGGCACGGTTGGCATTATTGCTAACGGTGCAGGCTTGGCAATGAGCACGCTAGACGTGGTCAATCAAGTCGGCGGAACCGCAGCGAACTTTCTTGACATTGGTGGTGGCGCAAATGCCGATCTGATGGCACATGCGCTTGAAGTCATCAACTCAGACAAAAATGTGAAGAGTATTTTCATCAATATCTTTGGCGGTATCACGCGCGGCGAAGAAGTTGCCAAGGGCATTGTCGAAGCAATGTCTCGCGTTGACTTACGCGCGCCGATTGTGATTCGACTTGACGGAACAAACGCTCAAGAAGGTCGCGAGATCTTGGCGAACGCAGGTATTCCTGCATCAAAGTTGACAAGCAAACCCACCATGTTGGATGCCGCACGTGCGGCCGTCGAACTCGCTCAGAAGTAGGAAAAAGATATGGCAATTTTTGTAGATCAGAACACCAAAGTCATCGTGCAGGGTCTCACAGGTGGACAAGGAAAATATCATGGCTTGCGCAACAAGGCTTACGGAACCCAAGTAGTCGCGGGCGTGACTCCTGGTAAAGGTGGTCAAGATGTCGAGGGTATTCCCGTGTATGACACGGTCGCTCAAGCAGTGCAAGCAACGGGAGCGACGGCATCATTTGTGACTGTGCCCCCCAAGGCTGCACCTGCTGCAATTTTGGAGGCTGCTGCTGCGGGTGTCACATTTATTGTGTGTATTACAGAAGGTATTCCAGCCCAGGATGAGGCACGCACCTACAACACGTTGGTTCGCGACTATCCCAATGTTCGATTACTCGGACCAAATTGTCCCGGCATTATCAGCCCCGGAAAATGCAATATCGGAATCACTGCTGGAGAAATTGCTCAGTTGCCAACTGCCAAGGGACCAAATGTTGGAATCGTTTCGCGATCCGGAACGCTCACGTATCAGGCGTTGTACGAACTCAAGCAACTCGGAATTGGCGTGAGCACGTGCGTCGGTATCGGCGGAGATCCAGTTCCGGGAACTTCTTTTATCGATTGCTTGCGCGAGTTTCAAAACGATCCAGAGACGCACGCAATCATCATGATCGGTGAGATTGGCGGATCAGCCGAAGAAGAAGCAGCAGACTTCATTACAGCACATGTCACTAAGCCGATGTCTGCGTACATTGCCGGTGTCACCGCACCTGCCGGGAAAAAGATGGGTCACGCTGGCGCCATCGTGTCAGGCGGCAAAGGAACAGCACAAGGCAAAATGGACGCGCTGCGCGCAGCAGGAGTACGCGTGGGGCTCAACCCAACCGAGGCTGGAGCTTTGATGGCCGACATTGTGAAAGAACTCACCTAAATGCCACGGGCATTGCTGTCGGTCTACGACAAGAACGGCATCGTTGAGTTTGCTGAGGCGCTACACGAACTTGGATGGGAACTGCTGTCAAGTGGCGGCACAGCCAAAGTAATCGCAGATAACGGCATCCCAGTTGTTGATGTTGCAGAGATCACCGGTCTTGGTCCAATTCTTGATCATCGTGTTGTCACATTGCATCCAAAGATTCATGGCGGCTTACTGGCTGATATCGCTAATCCTGCACACGTTGCCGAGATGTTGCAATACGGAATCGAGCCGATTTCATTGGTAGTGGTGAACCTGTATCCGTTCACGACCAACCCAAGTGTTGAGTTGATTGATATTGGTGGACCGGCCATGGTTCGGGCAGCCGCTAAAAATCATGCCCATGTCGGCGTCATTGTCGATGTCAGCGACTACGACGGTGTTCTTGACTTGATTCGGCACAATGATTTTGACGTTGTTGCTCGACGACAGTTGGCTGCAAAAGCATTTCGCATTACGAGTGCGTATGACGCTGCAGTGGCGGCTTGGATGGGCAGTGACATTGAGAGCAGTATTGATGCCACGCTTCCGCCTGTACTCACAGTTGTCGGAGAACGAGATGAAATTTTGCGATACGGAGAAAATCCACATCAGGTAGGGGCACGATACAGATTGCCTGGCCTCAGAAGTTGGTGGGATTCTGCTCTGCAACTGAACGGCAAAGAAATGAGCTACCTCAATGTCTTTGACACTGAAGCAGCGTGGCAACTTGTCAATAAGTTTGATGCACCTGCCGCCGTTATTGTCAAGCACGCCAATGCGTGTGGCGTTGCAACGGGCGAATCAATTGATGATGCCTATCGCGCGGCACATGCTGCCGACCCAGTCAGTGCTTTTGGCGGAATCATTGCTCTCAATCGCGCAGTCACAGACGATACGGCACGGGCAATCGCCGAGATTTTTACAGAAGTTGTGGTTGCGCCCGGGTTTAGCGCTGGGGCACTAGAAATTTTGTGTGCAAAACCATCATTGCGACTGCTTGAAGCAACGGCGCCATTCAATGAAAATGCATTGCAGGTACGCAGTATTGACGGTGGTCTGTTGGTGCAAACAACAGACGAAGTGGATGAACCACTCGATCTGTACACGGTTGCCACTGATCGCACACCAACTGATACGGAATGGACTGACTTGTTGTTGGCATGGCAAGTTGCTGCAGCAACATGGAGCAACGCCATTGTGTTAGTCAAAAATGGAGTTGCGATTGGCATCGGCGGGGGACAACCCAATCGAGTTGACGCTGCTCGGATAGCCATTGGTCGTGCCGCCAATAATGCGACGGGTTCGGTGGCTGCTAGCGACGCGTTTTTCCCGTTTCGCGACACCATTGATGAACTCGCCAAGGCAGGCGTAACGGCAATTATTCAGCCGGGCGGAAGCGTTCGCGATGCAGAGTCAATTGCGGCAGCGAACGAACATGGGCTGGCGATGGTCGTTACCGGAGTTCGTCACTTTCGCCATTAACGAAGCACCTCCTCTTCGCCGAGCGCATCTAATAGAATGAACCCGTGACACGGATTAGCGATCTCTTACAAGCAGGACGTACGTTCTCGTTTGAGTTTTTCCCTCCTAAAAATGATGAGGCTCAGGTTGCGTTGACGCGAGCGATTGTCGAACTCGAACCTTTGGCTCCCAGTTTTGTCAGCGTTACCTATGGCGCGGGCGGCTCGACACGCGAACGCACTCGAGATCTAGTGGTACAGATGCGGCGCGAGACAAAGATTCCGCCAATGGCTCATCTCACATGTGTGGGGCACACGCGTGCAGAGATACAGGACATCATTGGGGCCTATGTTGAGGCAGGAGTAGAGAACGTTTTGGCTCTTGCAGGTGATTTGCCAGCGGACGGTACAGATATTCCGCCAAGCGATTATGTCTATGCCACAGATCTCGTTGAGCATCTGCGCAGTATCACCGACATGTGCATTGGTGTCGCCGCTCATCCAGAAGGGCATCCCCGATCACCTGATCGAGCGACAGATCGTCGTCATATGGCTGCAAAATTGCAGATGGCCGATTTTGCCACGACTCAATTTTTCTTTGAGGTCGAGCACTATGTTCGATTAGTCAATGAACTTGCCGATCTTGGTTGTACGAAGCCCGTTATCCCCGGAATCATGCCCGTGACCAACTTGTCCCAAGTGCAAAGAATGGCCGCAATGTCTGGAACAGAGTTCCCGTCGTGGTTGCACGATGAATTGGCGTCGATGAAAACACCTGAAGATGTTCGTCGCGCCGGAGTCGATGCTGCGACTCGGCTGTGTGCAGAACTGCTTGAGGCTAACGCACCAGGTTTACATTTTTATACGATGAACCGCTCAACTGCTACTCGAGAAATTTATGCCGAACTTGGACTCCCTGTCACGTAATCAAAGATGAATCAAAACGCGACATACGAAAACGGAACCCCAGCATGGGGCGCGCGGCGTGGTCCAGTGATGCCCTACATCCCTGCCGTTGATGGCTTGCGGGCATTGTCTGTGATTGCCGTCATTGTGTATCACGCTAATAAGAGTTGGCTCGGCGGTGGATTCTTAGGCGTCGAAGTATTTTTTGTTATTTCGGGGTACTTGATCACACTGCTCTTGCTCGCCGAAAGAGAAAGAACCGGCACAGTAACGCTGCGTGATTTCTGGATGCGCAGAGCACGACGTTTACTTCCTGCGTTATGGACGCTCCTGTTGTCGATCACGATCTGGTGCACATTTTTTGACCGCGAGCGGTTGGGAATGCTGCGCGGAGATGTTGTTGGGGCGTTCGTATATATGTCGAACTGGTTCAACGTCTGGTCTGGTTCGTCATACACATCGTCTTTTTCGTTTGCACCGTTGCGCCATTTGTGGTCACTAGCCGTCGAAGAGCAGTACTACTTGCTGTGGCCAATCGTGATGTTTGTTGTGCTCAAACGCATGAGACAACGCCTATTGCCTTTTATTGGCCTATTTTTTGTAGCAATCGCAGTCGTCATCGCTGTAGTAACGGCAGTCATGTATCAAACAGGACCTATTGATACCTTTGCTAAAACTCCTCACCAGTACATGTCGTTATTTGGACATCGGGTCTTACGTATCGACTTTCTCTACTTGGGTACCTTTAGTAGAGCAACTGGATTATTTTTAGGCTCCGGACTTGCAATGATGTGGCGACCTTGGGCGCTCGCACGCGGCAAGGTAATTCGCACTGGTAGAGCCTTAGATCTTCTCGGCGTGGGAGCAATCGCAGCACTTGGCTACATGGCCTGGAGTTTTCGCACAGTCGTCGAAGGCGTTGATGTCGGACAGCACGGCTATGACTTGCTATATCGTGGCGGATTTTTTCTTGTTGGCCTCGCATCTATTGTTGTGATTGCCGCCGTCACACACCCACGCTCAGAACTGGGTCGATGGGTGATAGGTAACCCACTGTTTGTGTGGGTAGGAGTCCGAAGCTATGGACTCTATTTATACCATTGGCCGATTTTTCAGATCTATCGAAAAAGTGCAGGGACGCCACTGACCGTCGAACAATTTGGGTGGCTAATGCTGGCGTCATTGGTGGTGACAGAGTTGTCGTACCAATTTATTGAAATGCCGATACGTCGCGGAAAACTCATGCCGTATTTGCGCACCTTGCGGGCGTCTATCAGCGACAGTCAGGCAATGGTACGTCGCCGAGCCGGCACTGCAGTTTTAGTGGTATCACTCTTACCGATTTTTGCGGTGGGCGCTCTCGTGACTGCCGACGTCGTGCCCGACGAGATCACGCAGAACCTGAACGACAACGAAGACGCCGTGACCGACGTAATGGCTAGTTCAACAACGTCAGCAACAACCTTGGTGGTGGCCACATCAACACCGGCAACTCTTGCACCAGTGAAACGAATTGACGTTCTTGCGATTGGCGATTCGGTGATGCTGGGCGCGGCACGCAAACTCAAAGCCAAGGGCATCACTGTTGACGCCGAAAAAAATCGGCAGTTCAACGAGTCACTTCAAATATTTGGGTATCTCAAAGCAACCAGAGAACTTGGAGACAACGTGGTCATCCATCTCGGAACAAATAACGGCACAACAAAGCAAACTCTTGATCGAATCATGAAGGCATTAGTTGATGTAAAACTCGTGGTTTTTCTCACGACGCATGTGCCCACAAAAGGCTGGCAGCAAGAGACCAACGCGCTTATCGCAGCACTTCCAAAGCAGTATCCAAATGTCAAAGTCTTATATTGGAACGCCATCACCAAGGATCATCCTGAGTATTTTGCGGGTGACAAGGTGCATCTCAAGCCCGCTGGTCAAGACTTCTATGTGGAGCAGATCATGGCCGCATTAGGCCGTTCCTAGGGGCCAGCGCCTAG
>JAEMRC010000159.1 GCA_016463545.1 Ilumatobacteraceae bacterium | reverse complement strand
ACACTCTTGTTGCGGGCACCTTCTTATACGACGAAGCGAATGAAGATTACGAAGCATTCTGGGCACGTCAGGCCAGTGAGCTGGTGTCATGGGATACAGAGTGGGACACCATCTGTGAATGGAAATTGCCCTACAGCAAATGGTTTATTGGTGGGAAACTCAATGTCTCGTACAACTGCCTCGACCGTCACGTCATCGCGGGCAAGGGTGACAAAGTCGCGTTTCATTTTGAAGGTGAACCTGGAGACACTCGCACCATTACGTATTCGCAAATGCTTGATGAAGTACAGAAGTTTGCAAACGTGCTCAAGGGTCTCGGTGTAAACAAAGGCGATCGCGTCAACATCTATTTGCCGATGATTCCTGAAGCAGCAGTTGCCATGTTGGCCTGTGCACGAATCGGCGCAGTGCACTCTGTGGTCTTTGGTGGTTTTTCGTCGCAGGCATTGTCAGATCGCATCAACGATGCAGAAGCCAAAGTTCTCATCACAGCTGATGGCGGGTATCGCCGCGGGGAAGTGTTCCCCCTAAAACCACAAGCAGATGAAGCAGTAGCAAGTACTCCGTCAATTACTGCGGTTGTTGTTGTGAAGCGCGGTGGCAATGCAGTCGACATGCAAGCTGGCCGTGATCATTGGTATCACGAAATCATGGCAACTGCTGATGCAGTGTGCCCACCAGAGCCAATGGATTCTGAACAATTGCTGTTCCTGTTGTACACCTCTGGCACCACAGGTAAGCCAAAGGGCATCATGCACACAACTGGTGGTTACCTGACGCATGTGACGTACACACATAAGTACGTCTTCGACCTGCATCCGGAGACAGATATTTTTTGGTGTACTGCAGATGTGGGCTGGATTACTGGTCATAGCTACATCGTGTATGGCCCGCTCAGCAATGGCGCAACACAAGTGATGTACGAAGGTGTTCCGAACTACCCAGCGAATGATCGCATGTGGGAAATCATTGAAAAGTACAAAGTCACTATTTTTTATACGGCACCTACTGCTATTCGTACGTATATGAAGTGGGGAATTGAAGAGCCAGCAAAACATGACTTATCGTCACTTCGATTGCTTGGCAGCGTGGGCGAGCCCATTAACCCCGAAGCCTGGATGTGGTACCACGAGAACATTGGACTCGGAAATTGCCCCATCGTTGATACGTGGTGGCAAACAGAAACTGGCGGCATCATGATTAGCCCGCTACCTGGTGCAACCACCACCAAGCCAGGTTCTGCAACGTTTCCATTGCCCGGAATTGGTGCAGAACTTCTTGACGATGAAGGAAAAATAGTCACTCATGGCGGCGGGTATCTCACTCTTACTCAGCCATGGCCTGGCATGTTGCGCGGTATTTGGAAAGACCCCGAGCGTTACCAAGATGCTTATTGGTCCCGTTTTGACGGCCGATACTTCGCAGGCGATGGTGCCAAGTTAGATGACGATGGTTATCTCTGGTTGCTTGGTCGAGTGGATGATGTCATGAATATTTCAGGTCATCGCATCTCAACAACTGAAGTGGAAAGTGCATTGGTGTCTCACCCAAGCGTTGCTGAAGCAGCAGTTGTTGGTGCAAATGATGCAACAACAGGTCAAGCGATTATTGCGTACGTGACTCTGGTTGGTGGCATGGAAGTTGATGAACAGATCCTGCGCAATCACGTTGCATCAGAAATTGGTGCAATTGCAAAGCCGAAAACCATCTATTTCACGCCTGATCTTCCAAAGACTCGCAGTGGAAAAATCATGAGACGGTTACTGCGAGATGTTGCTGAAGGCCGCAACTTGGGCGACACCACAACTCTTGCTGATGCAAATGTTGTAAACGAGTTGCAGAAGCGTGCAGCCGAAGCACCTAGCGAAGACTAAAAAATACTGCGGCTAGCTAGTCGCGGAAATTTTCAAACTGCAATGGCACGCCAAGGTCTTCACTTTTTAGCAGCGCCATTACGGCTTGTAGGTCGTCACGCTTTTTTCCGGTGACACGTACTTGTTCACCTTGCGTTTGGCTAGAGATTCCCTTGCCAGCTTTTTCTTTGATCAGTTTGTTGATCTCGCGTGCCTTGTCAGAAGAGATGCCCACTTTGACTGTGACCACTTGACGCACAGTGTCGCCCGATGCTTGTTCAAACTTGCCCCAGTCGATGCCCTTCAACGACATGCCACGCTTCACAAATTTTTCTTCAAGCAATACGCGTACGGCGCGAGCCTTTTCTTCAGAAATAGTTTTGATGGTGATGACCAGTTCATTTTGGTCAATGGAGGAATCAGTTCCTTTGAAGTCAAAGCGCTGAGTCATCTCGCGCTGGGCCTGGTCGACTGCGTTACGCAGCTCTTGGCGGTCGATGTCGGAAACAATGTCAAAAGAAGGCATGGGGTAGAAGGCTACATAGCCCGATATCCTTGCCATTTCATATGGGTCGGTGCCCGAGCGGCCAAAGGGAGCAGACTGTAAATC
>JAEMRC010000070.1 GCA_016463545.1 Ilumatobacteraceae bacterium | reverse complement strand
CACGCGCTTTATCAATGGCACCCTTTTTGTGTTTAATTGTTGCCCATTTGGAATGTCCGGACATTGGCTACACCTTTTTCCTATTTGCAGTTATTGATACAAAATACTCGTGAACTCGGGCATCATTTGACAATTCAGGATGAAATGAAGCTGCCAACACATTTCCCTGACGCACGAGCACAGGTTCATCATTAATGCTTCCAAGAACTTCTACTCCGTCACCCACCCGTTCGATACGTGGTGCACGAATGAATACCCCATGAAAATCTCCGACAGAACTATTGATAGTGGCCTCAAAAGAATCCACTTGACGACCAAAGGCGTTGCGTCGAACAGAAATATCAATTGCTGCAAAACTGCGTTGATCGCTGCGGCCATCCAAAATTTCAGAAGCCAACAAAATCATGCCGGCACATGTACCGAAAACTGGCATGCCATCTGCAATACGAGCTGCAATGGGATCAAACAATCCCGATGACTCCAACAGTTGAGACATCGTGCTTGACTCCCCGCCTGGCATCAATAAGGCACCAACTGAATCGAGTTGTTCTGGGGTGCGAACTTCAACTGATTGCACGCCAATAGACGCTAGGCAATCAGAATGCGCAACAAAGGCTCCCTGTAGAGCGAGAACACCAACCAGCATGTTCACCCGGAGGCCTCGCAGTCACGGCTGCGACTACCAACCGCGCGACGCGAAGCGCTGTGTTTCGTTGATTTCATCCATGGCGATACCGGTCATAGCAACGCCAAGCCCGCGGCTGACGCGTGCAAGCACAGCTGCATCACGGAAATGGGTTGTTGCTTCAACAATGGCTTTAGCGCGAGGTGCCGGATTATCGCTCTTGAAAATTCCTGATCCGACAAAAACAGTTTCTGCGCCTAACTGCATTGCGAGTGCTGCATCTGCAGGAGTAGCTATGCCACCTGCGGCGAACAACGGAACTTGCAATTTGCCAGTCTCTGCGATCTCTTGCACTAACGACAACGGGGCTTGAAGCCTCTTTGCCCACTCAAACAATTCAGCTGAATCCGCTTGTGTAATTTTGCGAATGTCTCCGAGAATTGAACGAAGATGGCGAACGGCTTCCACCATGTTTCCGGTGCCAGCCTCACCCTTTGAACGAATAAGAGCTGCACCTTCAGAGATGCGACGAAGCGCTTCACCCAAGTTGGTGGCACCACATACGAATGGAATGGTGAAATCAAATTTGTCAATGTGGTGTGTTTCATCAGCTGGCGTGAGAACTTCAGATTCATCAATGAAGTCAACGCCGAGCGACTGGAGAATCTGTGCTTCCACGAAATGACCAATACGAGCTTTAGCCATCACTGGAATATGCACGCTGGCTTGAATAGCAATGATCATCTCGGGATCACTCATTCGCGCTACTCCGCCGTCACGACGAATATCAGCTGGCACTCTTTCCAATGCCATGACAGCGCACGCGCCAGCATCTTCTGCAATCTTTGCCTGATCTGAGTTGACGACGTCCATGATGACGCCACCCTTCAACATCTCGGCCAAACCACGCTTGACGCGTTGTGTGCCAGTTGACGACGAACCGTTAGTAGAAACCATGCTTGTTATGGTACCGAGGCGACGCGATGTCACCCCATGTGAATTACGGCTTTAGACCGCTGGGAAAGGGACTTTAGAAGGATCAATGCCTGGGGCCACTGGCGCCAAGGAGTTCTTCCAAGCCAATTCAACCCATGTGCGACCAGGAGTCAAACGGACGTATTGGTTGTTTGCATCGATCAGAGTGAACGGAACTCTGCGGTTTCCGCGCAACCATGTGATGGGGATGATGCCGCCATCGGTCATGACAAAGCCTGTGCCTTTACCTGTGGTAAGGGCATTCGGGCTCTTGCGGTCTGCTTTGCTTCGCACGTAGGTGACGTAAAGAACAACAACGTTCTTGGTGTTGACTTGTCCGTCATCTGCCATGTGTGGCTCAAGAACGCGCTTGTCGTTGTCGCTACTGCGTAAGAAGTTTCCGGTTGCTGCATCCCATTTCCAGTAGACGCGCACGTTGTACATCGAGATTTTTGCACCATCAATTGCTGTTGATGTTGATGGCTTTGCATCGCTATCGGTGCGGAAGAGAAATTGTGGCTTCGGAGCAGCAGATCCTGCAGGCGCGAGAGTCCAGAGGTTAGAAGTCTTTGCATACAAGTTATGTGGGGCCTTCATAGACTTTTCGCGGTAATACCCACCCTTGCCACGTGAGGCGCTGTAACCAACATTGACCATGTCGCTTGCGTTCACTGCCTTGGTGACTCGATAGTTTCCACCACTCCAGGCGAACAACGGCTTGTTGTAGGAAGCAAGGATGTCGATGTCTTGCGTACGGCCACTACGCACTGGCCCAACAGGATCACTACCTTGGCTGTGGAATACCGCTGCGAAACGTGTGAGTGATTCAACGTTTTCTTCGAATACGACGTCGGCCTTATTAAGTCCAGTTTGTGGACGGGAAGCAGGATGATTGTCGATTTTTGCTACCAAGGCAACGCGCAGTGCCGCAGCTTGATCAGTAATAGGAAGACCAGTGAGTGGGTACCCGGGGACAGGCGGAGTTGTTGAAAATGGCTCAACCCACGCTGCAGTTGTATCGGAGCTTGTTCCGCCACCTCCACAGGCTGCGAGAACAGAAACCAAGATGGTTGCGACCGATAGACGAACAAGAGTGCGGTGTGATTTCAACATGTCAGATCTCCTTGAGAACAGCAATACGGTCAGCCAATGGCAGACGAACAAAGCCCATAGTAGACGCGTTTCCAGATGGATTACTGTCATTCCCAGCTGAATCGGGAGTTGCAAACCACAACGGCTGAGCACCAATGCGCCCGAGGGGAATTGCAGCAGCTCGTTCTACGATTTCAAGAGCAGACACCATTGCTGGCGGATACCGAGTTGCTTGACAGGCAGCAACATCAGCCCACATCACAGTTCGCTCATCAGCCACACGTGCGATAACTGCCCGCATGACTTTGTCTGCGCCGAAACGTCGGAGCGCGGTCGTCAAAGCCAACATGTACGTCGTGAGACCAATGTCACCAGTGCGAAGACGCCACATCATGTGTGCCATGACGGCTTCCATTTCGACGCGTCCCATTGTTTTCAAAAACCCAGCAGACACAACGATTGTTCCAACTTCCCCCATCATGCCGACTGCGAGCGCAACGGGGTATTCAATACCAACAACACGTAGTGCCGGCCGCGCGTCGCCGCCGACAACACATAGTCCGTCGACGACATTAAACAGGCGGGCATGTTCATGTTCTGAAGCAGACAAGCCACCCACCATCTTGAGGACTACATCATCAGCGGTCCGATACACATTCCACATAAAGCCACCAGAAATGACTGCACCCAACAATGCGACGATGGGGAATCCGATGAAGAATCCGACGATAAGAAAAATGATTGTGACGACGAGTGTGAACGACACGGGAATGACAAGCATCCGACGTGCCTGTAATTGACGTGAGTCCTCGATGGGAATCCATTGACGTTGATTCATGTGTCCTTTCACAGGGTTGACAATTGTCAACCCTTATCGCCCGCCACCAAGATGTGATCGCCGCAAAAAACGATCCTCGAACCGCTTCAGCATACGGGGCACCTTGATGGTGGTGATGTTTGTCGCTTCCATGTGCAATGCACGTTCATACATCTCGATATATCGATCAGCGAGAGCATCCATTGAAAAGCGTTGCGCATGCTCACGTCCATTTGCCGTCAGGCGCGCAGCCAATTGTGAATCAACCATTACGCGAGCAAGTGCTGATGCCAGGCTCCCTACATTGCCCGTTTCCACCAGCAACGCGGTCTCGTCGTCAGTGGCCACATTGCGATACCCGTCTAGGTTGCTGGCCACTACCGGAGTACCAGCAGCCATGGCCTCAAGCAATACAACACCGAATGATTCCCCGTGCAACGACGGAGCACAAAATACCGATGCTCGACCCATGCGGCTGATCTTTTCCGAATCAGAAATTCGGCCTAACCATTCAATGCGTGAGTCTGAAGCAAATCGTGTTTTTAGCTCTGCAGTCTGTGGTCCGTCTGATGCAATCCACAAACGCACATCAGGTGGCAGTTCTGCGAGCGCTTCTAATAAATTACTGAGACCCTTTCTTTCTTCATGACGACCGATGAAGAAAATCGCGTTCTCTCGCGAAGTTGTTGACTGCGCCGAGTAGTCACCAAGCTCTATTCCATTGAATAACACCTCGTATTCACCGCCGATGTAGCGCTGTGCTAAGTCAACAGCATCTTTCGATACCGCGACTCGAATATCGATTCGTGATGCGATCCATTTCAATTGACGCGAGAAAGTGCGATACGCAGCTGACTCCCCCGCTGAATGAAAAGTTGCGACGACGGGCGCCATCTTTACCAACAGTGCAGTTAACGACGGACCAGGTACCAACGGTTCATGCACATGCACAACATCGAATGCTTCATCGTTCAGAGCGCGAATGGTGCGCAATGCCGCAGATGCATCGGGGGCAAGCGGGGCGATGGATCCGTTCACTGCGGTCGGAAGGCTGTTACCAAGTGGAGTTACGAACGCGTCAGGAGGCGGCCCATCGCACGGGCCCAGAACTCGTACCTCGTGCCCTTTGGCGCGCAAACTCCGCGCCAGACCTAGGACCTGCTGCTGAACGCCCCCTGGAATAGTGAGGCTGTACGGGCTCACTATTCCAATTCTCATCATGCAGGCTAGGTTACGGGAATGATTACGGTAGATGCTTCTTTCCGACCCGCCCTTTCAATCGTGGCCTCACCCACAAAGAGACGAGCCATTCTTGATCTCGCCGTTGAGGCCGAGAACAAGGGAATCTCAGGGCTTGCTTGCCCCAGTCTTGGCGGAACCATGGGACTATGCGTATCTCTTGCTCATGAAACGTCACGTATCAATTACTGGACATCGATTCAACCGATCTACTACAGCCACGCTGTTGAGATGGCAAACACCGCCTCACACATCAACGAGATGTCAGACGGTCGATTTCGCCTAGGACTTGGTGTCAGTCACGGGCCAGTGACAGAACGTCTCGGTGTTGAAACAGGAAAGCCACTTGCCGATACATCTGCCTATGTTGCGGCGATGCGCGCAAACGAGCGATTTGGTGGTCAATTGCCTCCGATCTATCTCGCAACACTTCGCAACAAGATGTTGCAATTAGCCACAGACATTTCTGAGGGTGCAATTTGGGCGAATGCATCGTTGAGCCACATGTCTCTGCAGCTTTCAGAAATACCGAACGCAGTGCGAGATGACTTTTTCTTAGCGAACATGATTCCTACAGTGATTGACGATGACGTGGAGGCAGCTCGAGCTGTGAACCGCCGCACTCTCACCGGATACGTGTCGCTCCCGAACTACCGCAACTATTGGCGCGCCGCTGGCTACGTGGAAGAAATGGATGCCATCGAAGCCGCAAT
Source organism: Ilumatobacteraceae bacterium (assembly GCA_016463545.1). Classification (GTDB taxonomy): domain Bacteria; phylum Actinomycetota; class Acidimicrobiia; order Acidimicrobiales; family Ilumatobacteraceae; genus UBA2093. The sequence continues at coordinate 4,306 of JAEMRC010000070.1, read as the reverse complement.
CGAAGCAGGCAATAAAGACGTCCTCCCATCGCTCATGAGCGACAAGTGGCTAGACGACAACACGATTAGTGGATCAGCATCTCATGTACGTGCTCGCTTTGAGGAGTGGGCACATGCTGGCGTCACCCCAATTGCTGTTATGTCATCAACAACTGGTGGTCAAGTAAAGGCCATCAACCAATTGTTTGACGTTTACAACTGAGCTAGCAAATCAGTGACGTGAGTCTTGATCTCGTCGCGAATACGCCGCACATCCTCTAGCGGCTTTCCTTTTGGATCATCAAGCGGCCAGTCCACATATCGTTTTCCCGGAATATACGGGCACGTATCGCCACAACCCATCGTGACCACAACATCTACGGCGTTTAATAAATCATCGTTGTACTTCTGCGGTACATACGCCGAGATGTCAATTCCCACTTCGTTCATCACGTCAACTGCGACTGAGTTGACGAAATCTGCTGGCTCTGAACCCCCCGACAAAATGAGTACATCACCACCAGAGAGTTCTCGAGCAAAGCCTGCAGCCATTTGAGAACGACCTGCATTATGAATGCACAAAAACAAAATGCCACTCATGACGTTGCTCCATTATCTGCCCACAATGTTTTGATAATCACAAGACCAATCACTCCACCCAAGATTTGCATCACCGCAAACATCGGCATTGACTCTGGCGCAATACCTGCGAAAGAATCAGAGAACATTCGACCGATGCCAACAGCTGGATTAGCAACACTGGTAGAAGAAGTAAACCAGTACGCACCAGTAATCCAGGCTGCAACAAGCACTGCAACGTTGGCGCCAGCTCTTTTTCCACCCCAAATGACGAGTAGCAATCCAACAGTGGCAACTACTTCAGAGAACCATGTCGGCCCACCTGTACGTACTTTGGTCGAAATTTCGATGAACGGGTGCGCAAACATAATGTTCGCAATAACGCATCCGACGATTGCGCCAGCAATTTGAGCTGCGATATCAGTGACCAGAGCAGTAATTGATGAATCTCGGTCAACGAAGTAACCGACCAAAGTCACGACCGGGTTAAACGATGCACCGGAGAGAGGACCAAAAATAGTAATCAGCCCAAGCAATGCCCCGCCTGTCGCAATTGCATTGGCTAGTAATTGCAATGCAACATCTGTCGTGAGATTCTGAGCCATGATGCCCGAACCAACAACCGCCATCACTAGTAATGCAGTACCCAGAAATTCAGACAGTGCCCGACGTGACATCAGCAACCCTCTGGACCGCAGCAGCTGCCTTCAGATGGAACCCCGAGCATGATGGGCATGACTTTCAAGGAAGAATCCTGAGGTGCGTCAGCAAGCACTGTGTACCACTCCCATGGCAATTCGCCACCTTTGATCCATACCTTGTCTTGAACCGCGAAACAGCACGTTTCGCTTTCCTGAATCTCGATTGGCATTCCCATTGCAGTGGCAGATTCAATTTTGGCGGCCACCTGATCTGTGTTTTCTACTTCAACGCCAACGTGGTTCAGGGTTCCGGCTTCTCCATGCCCTTCGATAAGAACCAGTTTGAGTGGTGGTTCAGTGATTGCAAAATTGGCATACCCTTCGCGAACTTTGGCGGGGCCTACACCAAACATCTTGGTGTAGAACACGATTGCATCATTGAGATTGCCCACATTTAGGGCAAGTTGTATTCGTGACATTGTTTCCTCTCGTCAAAGGCCAAAATGATACTTTGATACTTATCAATATACACCACATTGATAAGTATCGATGTATCATTTAATCATGACCCATGCCAAACAGATTCAGCTTGGCAAAGGGCCACTTGCGGATGTGGCTGCCGCTTCCCTCGCACCGATGTTTGCAGCACTCTCTGACCCCACTCGTCTACGCCTCTTTGACTTGGTTCGTCGGGCAGGCCCCGACGGCATCTGCTCGTGTGACTTAACCGAGCCGCTCGACCGAAGCCAACCCACAATTAGCCACCACTTAAAAGTGCTGCGCGGGGCTGGACTTGTCGAATCTCGTCGTGACGGAACCTGGATTTGGTATTCCGTTGCGCCTCACGCGCTTGATGCGGTAGCTCAGTTCATTCAGCGATAGACCGCGAACGCATCTCTGCATACCCAGGGTCACTTGGCCAATTTGGTTGAAACAAATGCCACTGTTCGGGTGCTCGTCGAATCAGACCTTCTAGTTCGATAGCAAGAGCTTGGGTACCCGCTGCGACTTGTTCTCGTAACCCACCTACCTTTTCGAAAACTAATGGTGGGCGAATTACACAATGATGACCATCAACTGCTGACGTGAAATACACAGCGCCTGGAACAACAGCAGCCCCAGAACGAATACCTAACATCGCAGGCCCACCTGGCAACGTAGTGCGCTCGCCAAAAAAGTCAACCTCAACTCCATTGCCTTGAATGTCTCGGTCAGACAACAAACACACCACTTCGTTGCGATGCAATGCAGCCAAAACTTCCGGCGCGGCACGAGGACCAAGCGGAACAACATTCATGCCGAGGTCACTACGCAATTTTGTGAACCAGTCAAAGAGTTCGGGTGGTTCAAGTGGTTCCACGATGACGGTCATCCTGTGGCCCATCTCTGCCATCCATCGGCCTGCCCATTCCCATCCACCAAGATGAGGAAGAGCAACTATTGCGCCTTTGCCCATCTCTAATGCAGATTCGATGTAATGAAAACCATCATTAGATAATGAACGCAACACATGCTTTGCGGACAATGTTGGCAAGCGGAAACTCTCGGTGTAGTACCGCATATAACTATCAAACGCCTGCTGCGATGCTCTGTGCAAAGCAAAGCCAGTAAGAGACGGGTCAACTCGTTGCAAATGTCGCTCAATCATGAAACGGCGTTTGCGCAGGGACAATGCAACGCCTGGAGCAAGAAGCGAAACAGCACCTTGCGATATTGGGGCTGGAGTCAATCGTGCAATGACAGAGCCAAGCCGATAACCACCGACTGTAAACGCGTCAGCGAGTTCTTCGAGCGGACTAGCCATTACGGTTGCGTCGACGTTGGCGCGATTCAACAGACAATTGACGACGTGATGTGCGGGCGCTATGTCGCGTCATGCGTCTCCCCTGTCGAACATCGCGTTTCTTTTGAGTGGTAGAAGACACTTCAGCTTGACGCCACACCTGAACAAAACGCTGAACAGCAGTAATCACAGTGAGAACCAACATGATCCACATGATCGGCACGAGCAATGAATCAAACAGCAACGCAATACAGAGCACAACTATGCGCTCTGCGCGTTCCATTAATCCACCCTTGGCGTACAACCCCAATGACTCTGCCTTAGCCCGTTCGTAGGAGATGAGCGAAGACACACCCATGATTGCCATTGGCAGTAGCACAAGATGTGGATCCTTTTCGGAAGCGAAATACCACGCAACGCCACCAAAGAGGATCGAGTCCGTGACTCTGTCAACGACTGAGTCAAAAAACGCTCCCCGTTGACTTGAAGTTCCTGACGCTTTCGCCAATGCACCATCCAGCATGTCTGGTACTGCGGCCAAGATAACGAGAATAAGTCCACCGCGAAGAGCGCCAGTCCCAATAGCGAATGCAGCAAAAAGAGCAAAAGCAATTCCAAGAATGGTGAGGTGATCAGGCGACATACCTGTCTTTCTCAATAATTGACCGATGGGGCGCACCGCCTTCTCAATTGGTGCGCGAAAACGCCCGTCAAACATAGAGCGACGCTATCGCTCTTCAGTATCCGAAGATGGCATCTCTGCCTCGGGGTTCTTTTCCACCAAGCATTCGACGACATGACCGCTAACAGCATCAATAAGCACCAATGCCTGCTGCAAAGGTGGATCTTCAGTGCTGTAACAAAAAATTCTCCACGTTGGTTTGCTGCGAATCCCGCGCCATACCTGCTGTGCTGATGCATGTCCCACTGCAAAACCCGCAGTACGAGTAGCAACCACCAGAGCCTCTGACTCATTCATTGTCATTCGCCATCCACTCGAGATTGTGATGATGGACATCAGGGCCAAAAGAACTGCGGCGAATAACAAACCCTTGTTAATCATCGCCGAGTTATTACTGTCGGCAAAGGACCACCCGACAACGCACAGCACCGCCAATATTGCATACATGACTCCGGGAATACGGCGTCGACTGTTGTCGGGGAAATCATATGCACCGACATGATCGACAGCATTTAAATCATCAGGAAGTTGGTCGCGTAGTTCGTCGGTCATTGTGTTGCTTTCGGCCATGCATTGCGGATTTTCGATGCGGTGAGAGGAAGTGGTTCTGGAATCGTACGGGTAGACGCTACTGAAGTCATA
>JAEMRC010000003.1 GCA_016463545.1 Ilumatobacteraceae bacterium | reverse complement strand
CGGATCGTTCGTGCGCATGATGGGATGTCCGTAATCGTTCCAGTACACACCGATATATCCGAGATCAGCAAGTGGATCACCGAGCGTGCACAACTCCCAGTCCAGAACGGCGGTGATGAGTCCAGTCGTAAGACTGGTCAGACAGTTTCCGAATCGATAATCACCGTGTGCAATGGCAACACCTTGTTGTTGTGGAATATTTTCTGCCAACAACCGACTGACTTCTTCAATGGCTGGCAACTCTCGCGTTTTAGAATTGTCCCATTGCGTGCTCCAACGCTTTACTTGACGAGCAACGTATCCTTCGCGTTTTGCAAGATCGCCTAGGCCAACTGCATCAATGTCAACGGCGTGCAGGTCTGCCAACACATCAACAAGGTGCTCACTGGCGTGTTGGCGCAAGTTTTCGGGTAGCAGTTCGCCGTCTTCGGCGGACGACAGCACTTTGCCCTCTACAAACGACATCACATAAAATGGTGCACCATTGACTGTTTCATCAGTACATAATCCGAGAGTTCGTGGCACCGGGACTGATGATTTTCCGACTGCACTAATGATCTTGTGCTCGCGGGCCATGTCATGAGCGGTAGCGAGAACATGACCAAGCGGAGGACGACGCAACACAAATTGTGTTCCGTTCGTGTCTGTGACCAAGAACGTCAGGTTGCTACGACCACCTGCGATCAGCGTGTATTGGTATGGACCCTCAAGACCTTGAACATTGCGATTGAGCCAATCTTGTACGCGTGTTTCATCAATTCCCTGCACGAGTTATACGGTACTTCGCCGTTGATGATGCCGCATCAGCCGGGGCGGGCAACGCCAATAACACGATTCCAGCGGATAGCACTGATCTTGACAACATCGCCAGTTTGCGGAGCGTGCACTAACCGACCGCCACCCAAATAGATGCCAACATGACCGATAGGGCTTCCATAAAACATTAAGTCACCAGGCATCGCCATTGATTGCGGAACATGCGGAAGTGCGTTGAACTGCTGTCGTGAGTTTCGCGGCAAACCAACGCCAGCCTTAGCCCACGCAAAAGTGGTGAGACCGGAACAGTCAAACGCAACACCAGGACTGCTTCGAGCGTATCGATACGGAACGCCAAGTTGAGACAAGGCGGCATTGATAGCAGTCTGACTTCGTGCCGACACTTTTGGCAAGTTCTTATATTGGTTTCGCGAAGAGGCATACTTACTGCTGTAGCCGTCAGAGATCCGTTTGGCTTCTTCTAATGCTGTCAGATCTCGCCGATCTCTTTCTTGGCGCAACAACACTGCGAGTTCACCAGTTGCACTGGACTGGCGCTCTTCATAAAGAGCAGCAAGGTTTTCTGCTGCAGACTGACGACTCAGCACGGTCGCAGCAAGTTTTTGTGCTTGCTCTTGCTTTTTCTCTAGTTTTTTGCGTTGCTTGGTGAGGTCACTTGCCAACGAACCGAGTTTGTCGGTTGACATTGAGCCAGCGTTGAGTGCTATCGATGTAAATTGCTGGCGTTGCAACGAGTCCTGCACTCGATCAGTTGTTGCAAGCAAATTTGTGAGCGTACTTTTTCGTCCACCCTGCATAAATTGCGACACAGCCGCTACGTACAACGTGCCACGCATCTGGGCCAACTCCTGTTCAGTGCGACCAACTTCTTCTGTGGCGGCTTCTAGTTCAACGGACAATTCATCCTGCAGCGTCAGCGCTTGGGAGTAGTCCTCGCCCAATGCATCCATTCGCTCTATGAGGCGTTCGAGCTCGTCAGCCAATGCGACCACTTCACGCTGTTTGTCGTCGACGCCGGCAGCCCTGAGGTGAGGGGCACCAAGAGGTGCCAACACACTCAAAGAGTTTGTGCCCAGAAGGACAAAGGCGCACAAGAGGGCTCGAAGCCCCCGACGAGGGAGAGGATGAACCATGACCCCTATATTCTACCGATGATTACTCCCACTCAATGGTGCCAGGGGGCTTTGAGGTGATGTCGTAAACCACCCGATTAATGCCCTCAACCTCATTAATAATGCGCTGTGACATACGTTCCAGCACGTCATAGGGCAAACGGGCCCAATCTGCAGTCATCGCGTCTTCGCTGGTCACGGCACGAATAATGATTGGCCAACCATATGTGCGTTCATCGCCCATGACTCCAACACTGCGTATATCTGCGAGCACGGCGAAAGCCTGCCAGATTTCGCGATCAAGACCTGCTGCTGTGATTTCTTGACGCACGATTTCATCGGCGTGTTGCAACGTAACAACTTTATGAGGAGTCACTTCTCCGATAATGCGCACTCCAAGACCAGGTCCCGGAAACGGTTGACGCCACACGATGTCGTCAGCAAGACCAACTTGAGTTCCGACCTTACGAACTTCGTCTTTGAATAGCGTGCGCAATGGCTCGACTAATTCAAGTGTCATGTCGTCAGGTAGTCCCCCAACATTGTGATGACTTTTTATCACTGCAGCAGTGCCATCACTTCCACCACTCTCGATGACATCTGGATACAAAGTTCCTTGCACTAAAAACTTTGCATCAGTCAGTCCACCGGTATTTTCTTCAAAGATTCGAACGAAGAGTTCGCCGATTGCTTTGCGCTTAGCCTCTGGTTCTGTCACTCCTTTGAGACGCTCAAAGAATCGTGCACCTGCATCGATGTGAATGAGTTCGATTCCCATGCTGCGGCGAAATGTTTCGACAACTTGTTCACTTTCTCCGCGGCGCATGAGACCAGTATCGACATACACGCATGTGAGTTGTTTTCCGATTGCTTGATGCACGAGTGCTGCAGCAACACTTGAATCGACTCCACCACTGAGTCCACAAATTGCACGCTCGTTTCCGACTTGAGCACGAATCGCTGCGACTTGTTCTTCGACGATTGACGACATCGTCCAGTCAGGACGACAACCTGCGATGTCAATCAAAAAACGCTGAAGAAGATCTTGCCCAAAATCAGTGTGCATGACTTCGGGGTGATATTGCACGCCAAAGATTCGACGAGAGGTGTTTTCAATGACGGCCATCGGCGCGTCTGCAGTGCTCGCCGTTGCAACAAATCCTGCTGGCAATTCAGTGACTGCATCGAAGTGACTCATCCAAACGTTGAATTGTTGCGGAGTCTCAGAAGTAAGCAACGTGCTTGCAGTTGCAGAGCGGTCCACAGTGGCTCGACCATATTCGCCACGTCCGCCACGCGACACGGTGCCGCCGAGTTGTTGCGCTACTAATTGGCACCCATAACAGATTCCCAAAATTGCAATTCCAAGGTCATAGATGGCTGGGTCGAGAACAGGAGAACCCTCAATGTGGACACTCTTTGGACCACCAGACAAAATGATGGCTCGGGCGCCTTTGGCCACTACTTCTGCCGCGGTCACCCGATGCGAGACAATCTCGCTATAGACATGAGCCTCGCGCACCCGTCGAGCAATCAACTGTGCGTACTGGGCTCCGAAGTCAACCACCAGCACAACATCGTGGTTCGGGGTGCTGTGAGTTGTTTCACTTGCCATAACTTGTAGAACACTACTTGGCGTGTGACGATAGAGCCATGCCCCACCGTTTCATTGCTTTGACTTTCTGCACAATCCTTCTCTCTCTTGCTCCGTCATCGTTCTTGTCAACAGTTCAGGCTTCCTCTGGTGACAATTCTTTTGCCACTACCGATTCAACGACGTATGTCTATGACCTACAAGAAGACCCAGCGCAGTGCATCAACTCCAATCCACGACCCAACTGCGGCAAAGCCCCAGAGCAACCTGGGGACCGTGGTGGCTGGCTGCAATACACGGTCTTTGGAATCATGATTGCAGGATTGTCATTTATTGGCTTCAAGATGTTTCGTGGCGTCGCTCGTCGAGATCGTGCCATCGCTGAATCGCTCAAGGAACACGAGCAGTAAATCATTTTCGCGTCGACTCGTACTGATGGCGTCGTTTTTGTACGGCCTGTCGTGTGACACCAAGAAGTTCACCGATGTCTGCATCTGACCAACCAGAATGAATTGCAACGTTCAGGACGCGCTCCTCTAACCACTTGCTTTCTGGTCCGAAAAATCGTGCGTATGCCTGCAGTGCACTGCGCGGGTTTGTCCCCAGCATGTACTTGATGAGCACAAGTAGTTCGTCGGAGTAATCCACGAACTTATGTGTGCCGTTCTTGTCCTGGGTTGCGACGTGGTGATCGCGGGCGGCATGCCATATAAAAAAGTGACAACTTGAGTTGTCACTTTTTTATAATCAACCTCCGGTGGCGGTGTGTGCCAGTGAGTCAGTGCGTCAGTGCGTCAGTGCCTCAGCGTGCGAGCAAGTCGGCACAAAATGCGACAGTTGCGCTCACGAGTGCATGCGGCGCTTCCCACGGAACAAAGTGTCCGCAGTCGCGCAATAAAAACGGCCCGACATGGTTGTCAAACACAACAGCGGCCATCTTGTCGAACTCCGGATAGATCACATGATCGCTCGGTCCAAATAAAATCAACGTGTGAGTGTGTGGATTGCGACCCATCAATGACGGCTCGGTGCGCTTGTCAGCAAAAAATGCTGTCTCGTAGTTGCCAAAACTGGCGCGGAGTTTTGCAGCATCTGCAAATGGCTCGGTATGAAAGTCAACATCTTCTGGTGTAAATGCGCCGGGGTGACCCCAATGTCGCGATGTGTAAAACGTGGCGATATAGCGGCGACGTTGTTCATCTGTTGTGAATTCTGCAGCCAATGCATCTGCGTCTGTTCCTTGACGCAGAAAATAATCGCTCGATTCGCGCGGAGGTCGAGTGTTCATGCCAGACATTCGCTCTTTGTCAAATGGCAGTGGTGAGTTAAAGAGCACCATCCGATCAACCCACGACGGATAACGCATCGCAAGTTCTTGAATAACTGGACCACCCAAGTCTCCGCCGACGAGTACGGCGCGTGAGTACCCGAGGTGATCGTGTACTAAGGAATACAGATCCTTGGCATGTGACACGACATCATAAAAACCGTCGGGAGCAAGAGATGAGTCCCCGAATCCACGTAGATCTGGCACAACCACATCGAATCCAGCAGCAGCAAAAGGCTCAATCACTTTCCAAAAAATGCGCTTGGTTTCTGGCCACCCATGCACACACACCAGTGCTGTTGCGTTTTGAACAGAAGATTTCTGATGCACGAAAGCCTGATTGAATCCCCGCGGGGCTGCCGTCAAAATATCAAAACCCATCTCGTCACGCTACGCCAACTACCGTTCAGTGCGATGGGTGCGCTCTATATTTTGATCAGCGGCGCTGCATTTGGGCTTCTTCCGTGGTTTGCCCATGTCTCCTATGACCACGGCGCAGAGCCACTTGGCATGTTGACTGCTCGTTTTAGTATTGCGGCTCTCATAATGACCGGCGGACATGTGCTGCGTCGGCCGTCTCGACCATGGCCAGAGCGCAAGTTGTTCGTACAACTATTTCTTCTCGGAGCACTTGGATACTCAGTGCAGTCAGCGTTTTATCTTTATGGAATGAAACGCATTGATGTTTCTCTTGCGACTGTCATCTTTTATATGTTCCCGGTATTTGTTGTGTTGGCAAGTTGGATATTTTTTCGACACTCTCCAACGCGCGCAATGCTGTTGTGTTTGCCAGTAACAGTAATCGGAGCAGTGCTGACGGCCGGACAAGTGAAGTCTGGTTCTTGGACAGGAATCCTGCTCATGCTCAGCGCCGCAATCTGGTACACGGGATATATTTTGGTCTCGAGTCGAATTGTGCACATTATGGGTGCACCGACGTCGCTGATGATTGTCATGATCGGAGCAGCAGTCGCAAATCTTGCTCTCTGGAGTATTCAGCGATTTGATATGCCCAACGACGCAACAGGTTGGGCTGCAATTACTGGTGCTGCAGTGGTGTCAACAATTTTGGCAATGGGTTTATTTTTTGCAGGAGTTTCTCGTATTGGTCCTGGCGAGGCCGCAGTTCTGAGCACTATCGAACCAGTAGTTTCGATTGGTGTGGGAGTCATTGCACTTGATGAAAATCTCACACCAATTCGGGTTATTGGCGCCGTTCTAGTACTCCTTGGAGTAACCGCGCTCGCTCAATTCTCTCGAACGACGCAAAACTAGCCCTCCAAGTTGCCTCTCGAGAACCTTGCGCCATAGCCTGAAGAGACATAAATACACCCCTTGCAGGGTTTGGGTGCAAGTCCCGACCGGCGGTATAGCCCGCGAACCCTCGTACTTCGGTGCGAGGGCCGACTCAGTGAAATTCTGTAGGCCGACGGTGAGAGTCCGGATGGGAGCAAGGAGCTATATGAACACACATCAGACGCATATGCGCCATGCCGTGGGCGTGGCAGAGTCGGCACGCCATCGTGCACGACCTAACCCATGGGTGGGTGCCGTTGTGGTGTGCCAAGACGGATCGATTTATTCTGGAGCGACTTCTGCTCCCGGTGGCGCTCATGCAGAAATAGTGGCGTTAAACGCAGCGCACGCAGCGCACGCAGCAACGAACGGCGCAACGCTCTATTCAACACTTGAGCCGTGCTCACATATTGGCCGAACCGGTGCGTGCACAACAGCGATCATTGATGCAGGGATCAGCACGGTTGTCTCAGGGATCCAAGATCCAGACCCACGAGTTGCTGGTCGTGGATTTGCACAACTTGAATCTGCTGGCATTGCAGTTGTGCGCGACGTGTGTGCAGACGAGATCACAACACAATTGCGACCATATATTCATCACCGCACAACTGGTCGGCCATTTGTCCGACTCAAAATGGCCTGCACTATGGATGCTCGCACCACACTTCCCGACGGGCAAAAACGAATTACTGGTGATGAGGCTCGAGTTCGTGTGCATGAATTACGCGCAGACAGCGATGTCATCATCACTGGCATGGGCACAGTGCGCACAGATGACCCACTGCTTACCGTGCGCGACTGTGATGGCGAGTCACCTCGCCGCATTGTTTTGGTCTCCGATGCAGGTTCAGTGCCAGAGCACGCACAGGTACAGCCGTGCGACGAATGGGCTGGCTCATTGACTGACTTACTTGACGAACTGGGTTCTCAAGGGGTGATCGTGGCAATGGTCGAAGCAGGACCACGTGTGGCACGCTCATTTTTTGAACACAATCTCGTCAACGAATACATCTTTCATATTGCCCCGATTGTGTGTGGTGATAGCAACACACTGCCCGTATTTGATGGTCTCGCGGCAACAACGGCATCTCAGATGTGGCGTGGCACGTTGTCATCAGTTGGCGTCTTTGGAAGCGATCTAGAAATTATTCTCTCCCCACAACAACAGAAAGTTGGAGCGTCATGACTGACACCCCATTATCCCCTATCGAAGATGTCATTGCGGCAATTGCTCGCGGAGAAATCGTTGTCATGGTTGACGACGAAGACCGTGAGAACGAGGGCGACTTCATCATGGCAGCGGAGTTCGCTACGCCCGAAAAGTTGGCATTCATTGTTCGCTACTCCACTGGAGTGGTGTGTGTTCCGCTCACAGAAGAGCGCTGCAATGAATTGCGCTTGCCGTTGATGGTTGATCAAAACACTGAGAGCCAACGCACAGCGTTCACCGACACTGTGGATGTTATTCATGGCACGACAACCGGAATCAGTGCTGCAGATCGCGCAGCCACGGCGCGCGGCTTGGCAAATCAGCTCGTCGGGTTCGCTGAGTTCGCGCGACCAGGGCACATCTTTCCGTTACGTGCGCGCCAAGGTGGAGTCTTGAAGCGTGCTGGTCATACCGAAGCAGCAGTCGACCTAGCGCGCTTGGCTGGCTGCGAACCTGCTGGCGTGATCTGTGAAATACAAAACGATGATGGCACGATGATGCGCTTGCCAGACTTGCGAAAGTTTTGTGCAGAGCATGGTTTATTGTTGTCATCAATTGCCCAGTTGATTGAATACCGCCGTCATCATGAACGCCTTGTTGAGCGCATGGGTGAGGCTTCAGTACCAACAGTCTTTGGAACATTCAATTGTGTCGCATACCGCAGCACTATTGACCAAGTCGAACATTTGGCATTTGTCAAAGGCACTGTTTCTAGTGACGCGCCAGTTTTAGTGCGCGTTCACAGCGAGTGTCTCACAGGCGACGTCTTTGCTTCTCGTCGTTGCGACTGTGGTCCACAACTTGCCGCTGCTATGCAACTTATCGGAGACACCGGCCATGGAGTTGTGGTGTACTTGCGCGGACATGAAGGTCGCGGCATCGGAATCGGACACAAGATTCGGGCGTATTCATTGCAGGACCAAGGGTTTGACACTGTGGATGCCAATCTGGAGTTGGGCTTGCCGATTGATAGTCGCGAATACGGAATAGGTGCACAGATTTTGGCTGATCTTGGCGTACAAAAGATTCGCCTGATGACAAATAATCCAGCCAAATACGGCGGTCTGGGTGGCTATGGTTTGTCCGTTGTCGAACGCGTGCCGCTGCACACAGAACCAACGCCCGAGAACGAGGCATACTTGCGTACGAAGCGTGAGCGGATGGGACACACGATCGATCTCAAAGACGGAGAGGGAGAAAAATGACTCGTACTGGAGCAAGCGCATCCCCACCAGACGTCAACGGAGCCGGCATTCGCGTTGGCATTATTGCAGCACGCTTCAATGACCACATTGTGGTTGCCTTGCGTGATGGTGCATTGCGCGCACTTGCCCGCGTAGGTGTTGCTGACTCTGACATCATCGAGATTTGGGTTCCGGGTGCTTTTGAAGTACCACTCGCCGCGCTCACATTGGCCGAGAGCGCAAAAGTTGATGCGGTCATTTGCTTAGGAGCAGTCATCCGCGGAGACACTGCGCACTTTGATTTTGTTGCAGGTCAAGCCGCACGCGGAATCCAAGATGCTCAACTAACCACAGGAATCCCCATCATGTTTGGGGTGCTCACTGTGGAGAACGAACAACAAGCAATCGATCGCAGCGGACCAGGTCTTGATAATAAAGGGGACGAAGCAGCCCTCGGAGCCGTCGAAATGGTTCAGGTTTTGCGTCGCCTTCTGGACTGATTTCTTGCACACATACCCCTAACAAAAGGGGGTCGCATGTTCAATGCATTGCGTGCACTCGTCGTGACCACGGGCTTGCTGGTCTCTCCGTTAATTCCGATTAATCCATCTCCGCCATTGGCATCGCCCAAAGTAATCGTTGACACGCTGGTCTTTGCCACGCCGCTGAAACGCTTTATTGACATTGCATCATCACCCGCCCGCAATCGAACACTCGACTGGAAATCAGATGGTTGTTCTGCGCCAGTGATTCGGTCCACGGGCCGCACATTTGATTTTACGTCGTCATGTCGTCGCCATGATTTTGCATACCGCAACTACAAGCGCATCGATAGTGGTATCTACTGGAGCGAACCATTGCGACGGCGCATAGATGACAGGTTCAGTGTCGACATGCGCGACGCATGTCGAACCCGACCACGATTAGATCATCTGACGTGCACAGCATGGGCCAATATTTTCTACAGAACGGTGCGCAGTTACGCAGGAATCTGATCACTACTCACGCGTAATAATGTCGAGCAGTTGCGTCAGCATGCGGCCAGTTGCACCCCACACTGTTTCGTCGTCAAGTTCAAAGAAATGGATATTGATTTCTCCGCGCGGTGTGAGCCACCACTCGTTTCGGTATGTATCAGGGCGCACAAGATCTTGCAATGACACGGTGAAGATGCGCGCAACTTCACCTGAGTCAGGCACAAGCGTCAAAGATGGAGGAATAAACCCAACGATCGGAGAAATAATACTTTTGCTGACAAATGTCGAGATGGTGTCAAGAGATCCCACAACAGTGACAGCGCTTGGCGCAAGTGATACTTCTTCGTGGGCTTCGCGCAAGGCAGCCTGTTGGGGTGTCTCTCCGCGCTCAAGACGTCCGCCCGGAAACGAGACTTCGCCTTTGTGATTATTTAAATGCTGAGCACGACGCGTGAGCAATACATGCACATCTGATTCGTGGGGCAAAAGTGCCACCAAGACGGCCGATGGTTTGGCATCTGCCGCATTTATATATTCGTCATATATTGCGGGCTCGTATGCAGCAAGCGCACGAGTCAGACGCGCAGTTACTTCATCAAAATCTGAGAGCACGCCGAGATCGCGATTTTCCCACGGTGTCGAAGTACCCAGACGCCACGTCTCTGGTCGGGGAATAATTTGGTTGCCGCCAGCGCGACGACTCATGCAGTGGGGACTGTTGGAACCCAACCAGTTGCAACGAGTTCTTTGAACACTTCTGCAAGACCAGCAGTTTTCATATTTGTGAGCACACGACCAGGAGTTTCTTCACCTTTTTCCCAGGCCTCCCATGCGGCAATTACTTTGGCAAGGTCAGGAGCAGGTCGATCAAAAGGCATAGCTTGAGCGTACCGACGATCAACGACTGATACCCGTTGTTGGCGTCAACACTTGAGCCAAGATATACCGATGGCTCGAACCTTGCGGTCCGAGCCATCGTCGAGGGGTACATCAGAGTGGGAAACGATGTATTACATCATCCCCATGCCGGGCATTCCGCCACCGCCACCACCCATTGGTGCTGCATTCTTTTCTGGCTTGTCGGCCACGAGACACTCAGTAGTGAGCACCAAAGCCGCAATCGACGCAGCGTTTTGCAACGCTGCACGAGTGACTTTGGCTGGGTCGATGATTCCGGCCTTGACCAGATCAACATATTCACCAGTTGCTGCATTGAGGCCCATTGAACCTTTTTCGTTTTCGACGTGCTGCACAACGACAGCACCTTCGAGACCGGCATTGTCGGCAATTGCTTTGGCTGGCGCTGTGAGTGCGTCATACACGGTGCGAGCACCAGTTGCTTCGTCGCCAGAAAGGCTCTCAACAACTTTTGCAACGGCTGGACGGGCACGCAACAATGCGGTTCCGCCACCAGCAACAACACCTTCTTCGATGGCTGCACGAGTTGCTGAAACAGCGTCTTCAATGCGGTGCTTCTTTTCTTTGAGTTCTACCTCAGTTGCTGCGCCGACCTTGATAACTGCAACACCGCCAGCCAATTTGGCAAGACGCTCTTGTAGTTTTTCACGGTCCCAGTCACTGTCGGTATTGTCGATTTCGGTCTTGATCTGATTGATGCGACCTTCGACTTCTGACTTGTCACCGGCGCCATCAACGATGGTGGTGTTGTCCTTGGTGATGATGATGCGCTTTGCACGACCCAAGAGATCGAGTGTTGCGTTTTCGAGCTTTAGACCGACTTCTTCGCTGATGACTTGTCCACCAGTGAGAACTGCCATGTCTTGCAACATCGCCTTGCGGCGATCGCCAAACCCTGGTGCCTTCACTGCTGCTGCATTGAAGGTTCCGCGGATTTTATTGACAACCAAAGTAGCAAGCGCTTCACCTTCGACGTCTTCGGCGATGATCAACAGCGAACGACCAGTCTTCATGACTGCTTCGAGCACTGGCAACATCTGCTGAACAGAAGAGATTTTTCCGGCGTTGTACAAGATGTACGGATCTTCAAGAACTGCTTCTTGACGCTCTGGATCTGTAACGAAGTATGGAGACGAGTAGCCCTTATCGAATTGCATTCCCTCGGTGAACTCAAGTTCGATACCAAAGGTGTTGCTCTCTTCGACAGTAACAACGCCATCTTTGCCCACTTTGTCGATGGCATCAGCAATGACTCCACCGATTGAGGCATCAGCAGCAGAAATAGTTGCAACGTTGGCGATATCGCTCTTGTCGTCTACTTCTTTGGCTTGTCCCTTGATTGATTCAACGGCTGCAGCAACGGCTTTTTCGATTCCGCGCTTGAGGCCCATTGGGTTTGCACCAGCAGCCACGTTACGCATGCCTTGCAGCACGATTGCTTGGGCCAACACTGTTGCAGTAGTTGTTCCGTCACCGGCGACATCGTTTGTCTTGGTGGCAACTTCTTTGACCAACTGCGCACCCATGTTTTCGAATGGATCGTCAAGTTCTACTTCTTTAGCGATTGACACACCGTCGTTTGTAATGGTTGGTGCGCCAAACTTTTTGTCGAGCACAACATTTCGACCCTTGGGTCCGAGTGTAACTTTGACTGTGTCGGCGAGTTTGTTGACGCCTGCTTCGAGTGCGCGACGTGCTTCGTCGCCAAATTTCAGTTGCTTTGCCATGTGTGTTCTTTCTTGGTACTAAATGGACTACTTGCCAACAATGGCAAGAACGTCGCGGCTTGTGAGAATAAGAAGGTCATCGCCACCATCGGTGACTTCGGTGCCGCCGTACTTGCTGTACAGGACAACGTCGCCAACTTTGATTGACAATGCGAAATGCTTGCCCTCTGAGTCGCTCCAGCGACCAGGACCAACTGCGAGCACTGTGCCCTGCTGTGGCTTTTCTTTTGCAGTGTCGGGAATAACAAGACCCGAAGCAGTGGTCTGCTCGGCCTCATTTGGCTTCACGACAATACGGTCATCAAGTGGCTTCCAATTCATGGTGTTCCTCCGAAAAGAGCGGTTTTCCCCTGATCGGGATTCGACCCGGGGATTAGCACTCGGCGAGTGCGATTGCTAATGATACCGACCACGGGCGCGTTAGCAACCGCCCCGAGGGCTTCTCACGGGCGATATTTTGCCCTGGCGCCCTTGAGATGAAGCATGTCTGCGACTTCACGAAGTGGCAGGCCCACCACGTTGCTGAGTGAGCCCTGAACATCCTTCACCAAAACTCCCCCTGCCCCCTGCACTGCATAGGCGCCTGCCTTGCCCCGGGGTTCGCCGGTGGCTACATACCATTCGATGAGATGTGAGTTGAGGGCCACAAACGTGATGTGTGATGTCACCACCACCGTGCGCATGACAGCCCCTGGGCGCAGCACACTGACGGCAGTATGCACACGATGTGTGTTGGCACTTAAAGCATGCAGCATGCGTCGGGCATCGTTGTCGTCGACAGGTTGACCAAAGATCACGCCGTCGAGTTCGACTGTGGTGTCTGCTGCTAAAACAGTCTCGTTGAAAAATTGACGCGCAACTGTCTCTGCTTTGCACTTGGAAACACGACTGACATACGCAATCGGAACTTCGTTGAAAAATGGTGACTCATCAATATCGGCAGGACACACGATGGGCTCGATGCCAATACGACGCAATAACTCAAGGCGGCGCGGCGACCGCGATGCCAACACCAATGTCCGTGGCGAAGAAGTCATCCACCGCTCAATGTGGTGACATGAGCGTCAGCAGGCGGAACAAGGTCGTCTGCAGTATCAAGAAATCCTTCAGGTAACACAACTCGAATTGGACCATTGGTGTGTCCACGGGCAATGCGTTCGCCGCCTGCAACAATCTCGAGTGTCGGATCAAGTTCAGCACTCAGTGTTGTTAGCTCAGCGATTGACGACACCATCGACATACGCCGACGAATATCTGAACCAACTGGATACCCCGTGAGATACCAACCCGTGTGCTTTCGAAAACTACGAATACCGGATTCGACTCCTTGATGAATGCATAATGCATCTGCGTGCTGCAGCATCACATCAGTAACAAAACCTAAGTGTGGAGTTGGCTGAATCTCACGCCCTGCAAAAACATCGACAAGGTCTCTGAATAACCACGGCTTTCCTAAACAACCCCGCCCGATCACCACACCATCACATTGTGTTTGGCGCATCATCTCAATGGCATCAGTTGCTTCCCAAATGTCTCCGTTTCCTAAAACAGGGATACGAGTGACCTCACGTTTGAGGTTGGCGATTGCGCCCCATCGTGCGTGACCTGCATAATGCTGTTCGGCAGTGCGTGCATGCAGGGCAATGGCGGCGATGCCTTCATCTTGGGCGATCAATCCTGTATCAATATATGTCGTGATCTCATCGTTGATTCCGATCCGAAATTTACAGGTGACCGGAATATTAAATCGAGATGCTTCATGCACGGCTGCAGCCATGATTGCTCGCAACAGATTCTTCTTCACCGGAACTGCCGCACCACCACCTTTGCGAGTGACTTTTTGGGCAGGACAACCAAAGTTCATATCAATATGATCAACTTCGTCATTTTGACAGAGACGACGCACTGCCTTTGCGACAAAATCTGGGTCGCTACCATAAATCTGCAAACTGCGAAAATCTTCATCGGCTGAAAATGTGACCATGCGTTTTGTTTTGGCATTGCCATGGATCAGCGCAGCCGCCATCACCATCTCATTGACATAAACAAGGCCGGGTCCAAACGAGCGACACAAACTGCGAAATGGTGCGTTAGTGACCCCGGCCATGGGGGCAAGCACGATTGGCGGAGACACCACGCGCGTGCCAAGGACAAGTGGTATTTGTAGCGGCCCTGAAACTGTCATGCCACCACCGGAAGTGCAAGATTGGGATTTGCCCCAACAGACATATCTGTTGGGCCGTCCGAACCGAGGCGATGCCATGCGGCTGCCGCAATCATGGCTGCGTTGTCTGTGCACATTGCTCGACTTGGTACTGCCACCCGAAAACCATTGAGTTGTCCCTGGCTTTGCAACTGCGCGCGCAAACGAGAATTGGCGGCAACTCCGCCACCGAGAACAACACCCACTGCGCCTACTTGTTGAGCAGCCATGATTGTCTTAGCGACCAATACATCAACAACAGCGGCTTGAAATGATGCAGCAACATCGATATTAGAGACATCAGGATTCTTGCGTACGTAGTTGATGACCGAAGTTTTGAGTCCACTGAAAGAAAAGTTGAGACCGTCATGCATCATTGCCCGCGGAAAGTTAATTGCTTCTGGGTTTCCGAGTTCTGCTGCTGCATCGATTGCTGGTCCACCCGGATATCCAAGATCTAAGTACCGAGCCACCTTGTCATACGCTTCACCCGCAGCATCGTCGATTGTTCGCCCTAATAAACGGTACGTTCCGTGACCAATCATTTCGACCAACATTGTGTGACCACCCGATACCAACAACACAACAAGAGGAAACTCCAGCGTTGGGTCGTCAAGAAGTCCGGCGTATAAATGCGCCTCCATATGATTGACGCCAACGAACGGTTTGTCCCATACCAAAGCAAGTGCCTTGGCGGCGGACACGCCGACAAGTAATGCGCCAATTAGTCCAGGCCCCACCGTGGCAGCGACGGCATCGATTCGGGATGGATCAATGCCCGCTGAGTGCACTGCTTCTTGTATGACAGGAATAATTGATTCGAGATGAGCGCGACTTGCAACCTCTGGCACCACACCACCAAAACGGGCGTGGATGTCGATTTGACTGCTCACTACTGATGACAAGACATCGTTGCCGCCCAGCACAACAGCGGCTGCCGTCTCATCACAGCTTGTCTCGATTCCGAGAATGACTGTGTCTGGAGTAGCGAGCGTGGTCATGATCGACCTGCTTGAATAAACCGCAATCGTTGTTCGAATTCTTCTGTTTGAACACCGTGTCGCCACATAATCAGAGCGTCATCACGATTTTCATAATATTTTTTACGAACGCCTGCTGGCACAAAACCGAAACGCCGATACAGCTCTTGTGCCGCCGTGTTGGTGTGGCGCACCTCAAGCGTGAGTGCGTCGCATTGACGATCACGGGCGATAAAACCAACATCGAGCATCAGTTCGGTGGCAACACCGCGCTGTTGCCACTCTGGATCAACGGCGATATTAGTGACATGAGCATCTTGGTCGCTAAATAACATGCCGGCGTATCCGACCAGGGTGTCACCGACATAGGCAGTCATGTAGTAACGAGCACCACTGCGCATTTGCGCGATCTCGGTTACAAATGTGTTGTGTGACCAGGGGCGCGGATAGACCTGCTCTTCTATTTGCATGACTCTCCGCAAGTGGCGTCGACGCATTTGTTCAATTGTGAGTTCATTAATCGCTGAATTACGCATCACTCTCATGTCAGTGATCCTGCGCTGACTGTCGAGTCGCCCAATTAATTTCAGCGTCTGGCACTCGCAGATACATTGCTTCAATCTCGCTCGCTGACACCCATTCTTCTCGAATTGCCCGTTGGGTTGCAATCGTTAATAATTCTTGTGCACGCGGTTGGGCATAGGCGGGGCCAGCACATTGAGCAGATGAAACACTCTCGATCATTTCTTTGTATCGCTCAATGCCTGAACCTACACACACCACCATTTGGGCACGCTCGTGCAACAGCGCGACAAGGTCGTCGGGTGTAGTGACAACAGGTTCGGTGAGTGGTTGCACGATAGGCGATGTGTCACTAGTGGGGCGATACAACGCCCAATACACCTCGCCGCGGCGCGCATCGAGTGCTACAGCAATGATGTCGTCACAGCGCGTCACTCGTTGCGCCACGATGTCAAGACTGCACACAGGGATAATCGGAATATCTAGAGCCCATGCCATTGATTGAGCCGTGGTAATGCCCACGCGCATTCCTGTGAATAACCCTGGTCCAGTATCAACGGCGATTGCATCAAGTTCTGCTGTGTTGATGCCGGCTTGCGCGCACACAAACTGAATCATCGGAACAAGTGATTCGGCATGGCGCCGATCACTTGCCAACGAACTTGTCGCAAGTATCCCGCGATGATCGGCAAGTGCCACGCTGACATGCTCTACTGCTGTTTCGATTCCCAAAATCAACATGCAAGTTCATCCCATGCAGTGAGTTCGCGCTCGAGTTGTTTCCAGCGCGTGGCCCAGGTTTGTCCCGTCGAGGTGATCAAGACATTGCGCGCATTTTCATCATCGTCAAGAGGCATCAGTTCTACAGTCAACACATCTCCGAGTACATCCGCAACAACGTTTCCCCATTCGACAAGCACTACTCGACCCATGTCTGCTTGTTCGAGTAATCCGAGATCTGATACTTCTCCAACGTGATTCAAGCGATATACATCGGCATGCAATAAGGGCAGACGCCCTGAGTCATGCGTATGTACGAGCGTAAATGTTGGTGACGCCACCATCTCGTCGTCACTCACACCCAGATGTTGAGCAAAGCCGACTGCAAAGGCGGTTTTTCCTGCTCCCATATCACCAGCCAAAATAATGACGTCAGATGGTCGAGCAAGACCCGCCAGAACGCCAGCAATTGCATGGGTGTCGTGCACAGAACGTGAACACAAAGCAATCACACATACCGCCGATGTATGCGGGCACTTATTCCGCACACGATTTCGTATCCGATGGTGCCGCAACGAGCGGCCCAGTCATCTGCAGTGACAGTGTGTTCACCTTGCGTGCCAAACAACACAACTTCGTCGCCAATTGCGACAGAACTATCACTGCCACAGTTCACCATCAGTTGATCCATTGACACTGTTCCGCATATTTCACGCGGCGTCCCATTAATCAGCACGGATGTCTGTGACTCCCATAATCGACGGGGTACTCCGTCGGCATATCCGAGCGGAATTGTGGCAATCAGACTTTTGGAAAGGACAGGTCGACGTAATCCGTATGACACTGCATCGCCAGCCTCAATCCAGCGCAGAGCAGATACGCGCGAACGCAATGACATCACCGGAATCAGTCCAGAACATGCATCACGAATATCAGGACCTGGCAATAATCCGTACAGAGCGATACCGATGCGGGCCATCGAGAAGCGTGAGTCTGGAACAGTGAGTGCTGCAGCGCTGTTCGCAGCATGAATACATGGTGCAGTGATGCCGTGTGATGCCAACATGTCAAGGGTGTCAGTAAATAATTTTAATTGTGCGGCGTTGGCTACGTGCGTTGGTGTGTCGGCAACCGCAAAATGTGTCCAGATGCCATCTAGGCGCAACGACTCATTTGATGTGATGAACTGCGCGAGTGCAAGTGCTTCAGATGGCGCAACCCCAACGCGATGCATTCCGGTATCAATCTTCATGTGCACACTTGCGACCTGACCAACTTGTGCTGCTGCAGTGGCAATAGCGCTCGCACCAATCACAGTAGAGACAGTGGCGACAAGATCGTGCGACACAATGTCATGTGCTTGCGATGCGGGTTGTTCGCTCAATAATAAAATAGGTGCAGATATTCCGCCCGCCCGCAGAGCAATGGCTTCTTCTACGAGCGCGACGCACAGACCGGTTGCGCCTGCAGAGATCGCTGCCTGAGACACTTGCACTGCACCATGTCCGTATGCGCCAGCCTTGACCACTGCCCATATCTCTGTTGGGGCAATTCGTTGCGCGATAATTGCCGTGTTGTGCTGAATCAACCCGAGGTTGATGTCGGCCCACGCCCACCGTTGCGAAAAATCAGTCATCGTGGGCTCACAAGTTCAGATAACACATCAGAAATACTGCCAGCAATATCCCGAGCAAGCGTGCCTTCAATAGGAGACATCTGACCAGCCAATGCATGAATCAGTGCTCCGCCTGCGGCAGCCGCAAGTGGCTCGAGTCCGCGCGCCAAGAGAGCACCGATTACTCCCGATAACACGTCACCGCTTCCGGCAGTGGCGAGACGGTTATCACCAGCCACTACTAAAAATGTTGGACCGCTTGCAGATGTGATGATCGTGGTGGGTCCTTTGCGCAAGACAGTGCAGTCCATCTTGACGGCCAGATCCCGTGTTGCGCCAATGCGATCGGCGGACTCCGTGTCTCCGCCGAGTGCTGCAAATTCTCCGTCGTGCGGCGTCAAAATTGTTGGTGCTTGACGCTTGGCGATCACTGTGGATGAATTGTGTGCATCAATTGCTGCTATTAAACCATCCCCATCAATCACCGTCGCAATATCGGCAACTGCCAACACTGCTCGCACCTCACCAGACACATCATCACCACGTCCGAGTCCTGGTCCGATGACCAAAGACTTAAAGCGCCCCAGATCGCTTGCAATAAAATCAGCCCATCCCGAGTCAGGAAGACGTCGTTGCACAACCTCTGTGGGCAACGCAGCATCAAGTGCTGCATCATCACGCAACGACGCGTGCACAATGCCGGCACCTGCGCGCATTGCGGCCGCACACACCAATGACGCAGCTCCTGTCATTCCTTTGCTCCCAGCAAGGACACGAACACCGTTGTTCCACTTATGCGCATCATGCTCTCGAGGAGTGAGCCACGACGCAACATCACTCGGCTCGACAACATAAATATCAACATCTGCACAGTGGTCTAAAATGTCAACGCCAATATCTGCTAGTTCGATCACTCCGCATATTGCTGGACCATCGCCTAATACATGACATGGTTTGAGAGCAGCAAATGTCACCGTCGTGTGAGCAACAAGCACTGCTCCCTGAGTTTTTCCGGTCATCGGATTAAGCCCACTTGGTAGATCAACTGCCAAGACAGGAACATCAAACACGATGGGTGGTTGCCAAGTTCCGCGAAAACCAATTCCGTATGCCGCGTCAATCACCAAATCAGCCGTTCGTGAATCAATAAAAACTTCAGCAGCAGCAGTGGCATCCAGTTCGCGAACTTGGGCTCCGCGTTGACGCAAGCGTTGTGCCGCCACTCGCCCATCATTGCCGTTGTCACCTTTGCCACAAATCACCACGACACGCTTGCCATAGCCGCCACCCATCATGCCAATAGCAACATGAGCAACCGCAGCACCAGCCCTATCGATGAGCACATCTGAGCGACCACCAAGCGCAACAATCGTTGCGGCGTCTGCCTGTCTCATTTGTTCGGGCGTGACAACTGCAATCACAACGCAGCCACGACAGCCATTGCCAATGTCTCGGTGTGGCTTATTGATACGCGCCAATCAGTGACGCCCATGCGTTTTGCAATTTCTGCTGCGCGCCCCACGACGAGGAGCCTTGGTGCACCACCGTCCTGGGTGTGAACGCTGACGTCATGAAAATCAAACGCACCGAGTCCGACTCCGAGAGATTTCATCGTTGCTTCGCGAACAGCAAATCTTGCTGCCAGCGATGCTGTCTCATCAGAGCGTTGCGCCAGAGCAGTGCACTCGGCTGGAGTAAAAAGACGCTGTCGTAGTTCTGGACGGCGCTGCAACATCAGGCGAAATCTCGCAATATCGACAGCGTCGATTCCGATTCCTAACATTGTCAACTACTTTGTTCGCCAGTGATTGGCTGTTTCTGAGACTGGGAGAATCAACAAATCCGCAACATCAATCTCAGCCAAACGATCTTGACGGAACGAACCTTCCGTCTCTGTCACCCAGTCCACGAGTCGGTCGTATCGGTGGTCGTATCCCTGCAATACATGCCGCACTGTTGTTGCCGGCAAATTTTTGTGAAAAACGACGTGAAGCAATGTAAGGCCCGTTGTTTGAGAACCTTTGATCTCAGGCACCAAGATCACGGTGCGGCCATCGCTGCGACCACGAGCCACAAGAACTTCTTGCTCACTTGACACACGCCGTTTAGTACCAACGAGAGCGTTGTTGCGATCAACACGAGAAGCGAGATCACGTGCAAGTCCACCACGATCAATAATTGAAATCGTTGCAACCCCATCGGCGATGTCACCTTCAATGCGATAACGGGTGAACCCCACCACAGAGGCAACAGCGGCATCAAGATCTGCCAACACTTTGAGCGTCTTGTAAGACAAACGATCGCGCGCTGCACCAGCAGCAAGTGTCTGCTTGACGAGTTCGCGATCAAGGAGTCCTTCTTCACTGCGCGAAATACCCACGGTCACTGTCTTGGCCTGATGTTTGATGGCATCAATCGGCCGAGTGAGTTCGTCGATTCCGCGCGTCAAGGCAGCGATGAGATCGTCTAGCAACGCTTCGGGTGATGCAAGACGTCCGGTGTCGCGCTGGTATTGCTCAAGCGGATCAGACGCAATCACTGTGCGTAAAAGATTAACAATTCGCACTGCGGTGGAGGCTTCGAGATTGCCATCATATTGACCTGTTTGCAACGCAGCGAAGAAATGTTGCGACGGAAGCACCATGCCATCTCTTACGCGACGAAGAGCAACGTCCCCGGTAGCACCGCGCTCAACAACATGCTCAATAACTTCGCGGGCCTCACGCAATGGCAAACCAAGTTTGTCAATCGCTAGTGCTGCTTCGTATCCAAAGATGTGACCAACCATGGCAGACAAAATAAACGCCAGGGCGGGGTCAACGGCCGGAACTGTTAGCAGTGCGGCGGCTGCGTCAAAACGGGTTTCGCCTTCTGTGGCAACCACAATCGGAATCGCTTTGTGTGCCTTATAGATTGCGACTTCTTTGGCAACATCGCTTGCGGTGCCGTCTCCGAGTCCTGCCGCGCACACCAAAATCAATGGCTCGCAACTCAGGTCGATGTGTTTTTTATCTTCTGTAACATCGCATGAAATCGACTTGTAGCACAACTCTGAGAGTTTGATTCTGACTTCGTGCGCGGCCACTGTATTGGGTCCGTTGCCCACCACTGCCCAGTAACGTCGAGATGGAGCGAACTGATGTGCTGCAGCAGCAATTGAGGGTCGCGAAGTGATGACTTTTTGCATTGCGTCAGGCATCAAACGCAGCGACTCAATGATTTGATGTCGCTTCTCGGCGGTGCCCAAATTGGCGGCCTCTGCAATGGCACACGACAACAACGAGCCTGCAGCAACTTGAGCGTAAAACGCCTTCGTGCTCGCCACACTCATTTCTACGTCGCGGCCGTCAGATGTATACAACACGCCGTGTGATTTGTTGGCTAGTTCGCTGCCGCGCCTATTGACGATGCTGATGATTGATGCGCCACGTGTTGCCAACAGGTCCACTGTTCGGTTTGTATCTGTTGTCGTGCCACTCTGACTTACGGCAACAACCAACATGTCGCTCATATCTGCCTGCATAGAAAATCCAGAAAGTTCTGTAGCGGTCATCGCGGCAACTTGGATTGCACCGCCGCAGAGAGTATTCAATACACCCACCATGGACTGACCCGCTACTGCTGCTGTTCCTTGACCAATGATGCGGATTCGACGCAACGAGCCACTCGCTAGCCGCGCTGCAATGTCAGCGGGGAACGACGACTCTCCAAGGTCTGCTCGCAATAAAGAATCAACTTCATCAATTCTTCCGCGAAGAGTCTTATGAAAACTTTGAGGCGCTTCCATTATTTCTTTAAGCAAGAAGTGGGGTGCATCGCCACGATCAATATCGCGAGTGGTGACCTCAGCAGTCATTAATACGGCGTCGGTGATTGGAAGTTCTGTGCCGTCATAGGCAATCATGCACGCGCCTGCAACCGTGCCAGCACTATTGGCATCTAAGACCATGATCTGGCCGCGACTAGAAGGTTGATCGCTGTGTGCTAGCGCCTCACCATCCATGCGGATATAAGACAGTGTTTCTTCAACGATTCCGTATGGCTCACTCGCCACGATAAATCGATCCTCGGCAAGACCGATACACAGTCCTTGACCACTGCCGTGAAGTGCGAATAACAAATTGCCAGGATTATCGGCGGTACAGAGTCCGATCGCGACTGATCCCTCAAATGATGCCACTGCATGTCTGAAGGCATCGGTTGTTGTTTCGCCACCAGCACAAAAACGATTCACAAGTGCCGGAATCACCTTGGCATCGGTGGTGATGGGTTCGGCAAACTTTAAGGAGTGACGAACTTTGAGATCTGCATGATTATCGACATCGCCGTTGAGCACTGCGACTGAGACATTGTCTGTTGCTCGGTCCAGTTCTTCGCTTGTAACGGGATGCGCATTTGGTTCAGAAATTATTCCGACACTGGCCCACCTCGTGTGGCCCAGCACCGTGACTCGTACGCCAGTGAGAGCGAGTACCGAACGCAACAAATCATCTGCAACCACGGCTGATCGCATTGCCGCGGTATTGTCGCCAAGTTCACCAATTTCAGCTGCAGCCTTATAGACGAACAGCAAACAGTTTCCCTGTGCTCGCACAGAACCGCTCGTGAACAGTGCGTCGTTGGCGCGTTGCTCAATGCTCGCTGCAAGATTTTTAGAAGTTGGATCAATGGCATCTCCCCAAACAAAAACACTGATGCCAGCAGAGTCGCGACCACGTACTTCGAGTCTGTCGATTGCAGCGAAGGCCTGTTGAATACTTAAGTACCCACACAATGCCGTTGAACTCGCGTGGCGGCCGGCAAGAGTGTGCACGGCATTGGCAGTGCCAAGACGATCGCGCCGTATTGCCCAAAGCGCATCACGCAGAGATGTCAGGTGGTTCGCCTCGACTTCAAGTTGCATGGCATCGGCATCAGACGAATCGATTCGTTGTTCTTCTTGAGTAGCAAACGCATCGATCACGTCTAGCCTGCTGATGATTGCAGCAGTGAGTTCAAGGTTTCCGGCAAGAGCCTGAACTCCGGCATCACCTCTTAATAATGCGTCAGCACGGTGCAGAAATTGTGCCGCGGCAGCAGTTTGCGGGAGACACGCACTGGCCTGGTCTAGTAGCCCGACAATGTCGTGATGAGATGGAATCGCCCGACCAGTAGGACGTGAGACGATGCCGATGATTCCGCACATGTACTACAGGCTACCGACCTGGATATCTCCACCGCAGACCCTTATCACCGCAGCGGCCAATTCTGCTGCGACTTCTTGCGCAAGGTCAATGGTGCTGGCTTCAACCATGACGCGCACCAATGGTTCTGTTCCGGATGCCCGAACCAATACCCGCCCATCTTTGCCCAATACATGCTGAGCATCAGCAATCTCGTGAGCCAATTGATCGGCAGGCGCAAACACCTGCTCCGCGGTTTTGATGTTGATCAAAACTTGGGGATACGACACCATGATGTCATCTGCGTGTTGAGATAACGGCTGCTTTGTGCGATGCACGAATTCTGCCAACAACAGTGCTGCCAAAAGCCCATCACCTGTGGTGGCGTGAGCACGATGAACAATGTGTCCGCTTTGTTCACCACCTAAAACCAAATCTTGTTCTTCAAGGGCGAGCAAAATGTTTCGATCACCAACAGGCGTGATAACAACATCAATCTCGTGCGTGTCCATCGCTCTATGAAAACCCATATTTGTCATGACCGTCACTGCAACGGCACGATTACGAAGTAAGCCACGCTCGGCTAAGTCAGTAGCAGCCAACGCAATCAATCGATCACCATCGACAATTGTTCCGCGATCATCTACTGCAATCAATCGATCACCATCTCCGTCAAAAGCGATACCGACATCTACTTGCAAGGCGGCTCTCACTGCATTTGATAAACCAGAAGGTGATGCAGCACCACACTCGGCATTAATGTTTGTGCCACTTGGGGAGTCGTTCAGCACGACAACATCTGCACCCACTGCTCTAAACACAGCAGGAGCAACACTGCTCATTGCACCATTGGCGCAATCTAAAACAATTGCCATGCCTTGCAATCTGTCTGCACCAACAATTGAGACGCGGTGGTCGATATATGCTTGCAAAAGATCCTGCGAATCGTGCACAATCGCTTTCGGTGCGGTGGATTGAACAGATGTCATGGCGTGCCACTCACGCTCAACTTCGATCTGTTGAGCGTCGGTGAGTTTTGTTCCGCCAGCAGCAAAGACTTTGATGCCATTGTCTTGCCATGGATTATGTGACGCAGTGACCACTACGCCCACCCAATTGTGACGCTCTGCGACAAACGCGACCGCAGGCGTTGGCGCAACTCCGAGTGCGTGCACCGGCACGCCCTCTGCTGTAATTCCCTGAATTAAGGCTGCCTCGATCGTGGGCCCACTTTGACGGGTGTCTCGACCAACAACGATTGCGACAGGTTGCAACACACGAGCAATAGCGCGACCAAGATCGCTGACGAGTTCTGTGGTGAGTTCGTCGAGAGCTACTCCGCGAACGCCATCGGTCCCAAAGTGAAGCATGTTGACCTAACGATATTTCTGCACATAGGTGCCGGGGCAAACCCGCGCACGCATTAGCGCTTGGTGAACTGTGGTGCCTTACGCGCCTTCTTGAGACCGTATTTTTTGCTCTCTTTGCGACGTGAGTCACGAGTGAGAAGACCGGCTTTTTTGAGCGCAGGACGTGATTCTGGATCGAGTTCAATCAACGCACGAGCAATTGCCATTCGCAATGCACCTGCTTGACCATTGACTCCGCCGCCATAAATATTTGCTGCGACGTCATATGTTGTCTCTGTGCCAGTGACTCGCAATGCCTCTACAACGATCATCCGTTGTGTTGCAGTAGGAAAATACACGTCAAACGCTTTTCCGTTGATTGTGTGTGTTCCGTTACCGGCGCGAAGAAGAGCACGTGCCACTGCTTCTTTGCGTCGCCCCGTTGTCTGCGTAAGTGGTGCGTTTGTCATAAAATACTCCTAGATAAATCAGCGCGCTTTGGCGCGGTCGAAGGTAAGAACAATTGGTGCTTGTGATTCGTGCGGATGCTCTGGTCCGGCATAGACCTTGAGCTTCTTAATCATTTGGCGACCAAGAGGACCCTTTGGCAACATGCCAGCAACTGAACCGCGAATAGCATCGGCAGGTTTGCGTGCCAACAACTTTGCATATGTTTCGCTTGACAAGCCACCTGGATAACCGCTGTATGAATACACCATGTTTTTTTCGGCCTTGCCCGAAGTGAGCACAATCTTTGATGCATTGATAATGACGACATGATCTCCCATGTCCAAGTGAGGTGCAAAAACTGTTTTGTGCTTGCCGCGCAAAATACGAGCAACTTCTGTGCAGAGGCGACCCAATACGAGACCGTCCGCATCAATCAGATGCCATGCACGGTCAATTTCACTTGCCTTTGGAGAATACGTCGTCATAAAAAACTTCCTTCATGGTGCCCCGATGGCACCAACACACGGACAAAATCCGTAACCGTGAAAGGATACGAGCAGACCACTGCTTTCAGCAACCAGAACGGGCGACTAACCCATCAGTTCTGGGGGTTGAAGGGTCTGGTCCGGCTGGGTCCCCGTACCCCACCTCCCACAGGCACAGCCCCTCAGGTGGGGCAACAAATGCTGTTGCCGCACGGTTTTTGGCGACGATGGCAGAGCGCACATCACTGGCAGGCCGTTTACCTTGACCAATTTCGACCAGCAGTCCCACGATTGATCGCACCATTGTGTGGCAAAAGGCGTTGGCTCTGATCTCAAACTCCAAGATGCCATTGCCTGTGTCCTGCCAGCGCGCTGTCATCACTCTGCGTTTCATTGACGGCGCTGGTTGGTCATCAGCGATAACTGGGGCTCGGCAAAACGACGTGAAATCATGTGCCCCAATAAGAGCCTCACTGCCGAGTCTCATCACTGGCAACGACAATGGTTCGCGAACATGCCATGCATATTCCACTAAAAATGGATCGGGTGTCACCGTATTGAGCACCGTGTATTTGTAGTGACGCCAGAGTGCATCGTGACGGGCATGAAAATCGTCTGTCGTCCACTCAGCATCGCGTATCGCCAAATGGGGTGCACACATTCCGTTTACGCTTCGCACGATTGCATAGAGATCGGTCTTTGCGGGGAGATCAACGCTGATGATCTGCCCACGAGCATGAACACCTGCATCAGTGCGACCAGCCCCAGTCACTTCGATCGGTACACGAGTAATAGTGCTCAGAACTTCATTGAGTCGACCAGCAACTGTTTCGACATTATTGCTGAGCGCAAAACCATGAAAGGCAGCGCCGTGGTATGCCACAACGAAGCGAGCCCGCCTACTGGCGGGCCCTTGTTCAGATTTCTTTACCGGGGTCACCGGAAATACTCACACCAATTCAATGCGCGCCATTGGCGCAGCGTCACCTTGACGAGTTCCAAGTTTGAGAATACGCAAGTATCCGCCATTGCGATCGGTGTAGCGAGGAGCGACTTCGTTGACCAATTTGGTTGTCATTTCTTTATCGCCTAAGTAGCTCTGAATCTGACGAATGCGGTGCACTCGCATCGGAGAATCACCCTGTGCCTTGATTGCTTTAGTAATGAGTTTTTCAGCAATTGGACGCAGTGCTTTAGCTTTTGCCTCCGTTGTGACGATTCCTTCTGCGGCAAACAATGACGCAACAAGGTTGGCCATCATTAGTCTCTGATGCTGTGACGAGCCGCCAAAATTTCGGGCTCGGCGTGGGGTTGCTGGCATGGTGTCTCCTTAAAAGTTCTGTTATCTCAGAGTCGCAACGACAAGCCGCGCTCGTCGAGCTTCTGCATGATTTCGTCTAGGCTCTTTTGTCCAAAGTTAGTGATGTTGAGCAAGTCTTCTTCGGAGCGCATCAACAATTCACCAATCGTGTTGATCTGACCACGCTTGAGACAATTGCGAGGGCGCTCGCTCAGGTCAAGGTCTTCGATTGGGTGATCCAAGTCTGGCATTCCGACATTTGCTCCAAGGATCTCACTGAGTTCAAGGCCTTGTGGCTCGTCTGACATGCAGGCAACCAGATCGACGAGTGAACGCAATGTTGCGCCGGCTGAAGCAAGCGCCTCTCGCGGCGTAATCGAACCGTCGGTCTCGATATCGAGCACAAGTCTGTCGTAGTTGGTGCTTTGAGCCACACGTGTTGGCTCAATATTGAATGTCACGCGACGAACTGCTGAAAAGATTGCGTCGATTGGCACGACACCAATGATGCGGTTTTCGGCATCACGCTCGCTTGACATGTATCCGCGACCACGCTCAATTGTGATGTCTACAGCCAGATGACCAGTGGCACTCAGCGTGGCAATGTGTAGATCCTTGTTGAGGATTTCAATGTCAGCAGTGAGCGGAATATCACCAGCAGTGACCACGGCAGGTCCGCGCACATCAAGGCGCAAAACGACTGGTTCGTCACTTGCGCTCGTGAGCACGATGTCTTTGATGTTAAGAATCATCTCAGTGATGTCTTCGCTGACACCTTTTAGTGTGGTGAACTCATGCTGAGCATCATCAAACTTAAGTGTGGTGATTGCAGCACCCGGAATTGACGACAACAACGTGCGTCGCAACGAGTTGCCGATGGTATGGCCAAAACCAGGCTCGAGTGGTCCGACCGCAAAACTCTGGCGGGTGTTGGACTCTTCGCCGATTGCTTCGACTGTTGGGCGTTGGATAACAAGCATATTTTTTTTCTCCTGGGGTGGAGCGGATGGGACTACTTTGAGTACAGCTCAACAATGAGCTGTTCACGGACGGGTACGTCAATTTGCTCGCGCTGTGGCAATTCGCGCACAGTCACTTGCTTGTCGCCAGCCTCAAGCCAACCAACAAGTGGTCGGTCGAGGGTGTCGATGTTGTGTTGAATCTGAATCATGTTCTGCGCTTTTGGCGACAGCGACACGACCTGACCCTTCTTGACTCGGTACGACGCAATATTGACGCGTTTTCCGTCGACAAGAATAAGACCATGACTCACGAACTGGCGGGTCTGAGGACGTGTGCTTCCCCACCCTGCACGAAACACCACGTTGTCGAGTCGTTGCTCGAGCAAACGCAACAGGTTTTCGCCTGTTGGGCCAGCAAGGCGGTTCGCTTCTTCGTAGGTGTTACGAAACTGGCGCTCTAGAACGCCGTAAATGTATTTTGCTTTTTGCTTTTCTTGCAACTGAGCAAGGTATTCACTGCCAGCATTGCGGCGTCGAGTCTTGCCGTGCATACCTGGTGGGAATGGACGACGATCGAGTGCCTTGCTACCTTTTTCGTTCTCGAACAAGTTGACATTTAGACGACGTGACAGACGAACTTTTGGACCAATGTAACGAGCCATGAGTTATGCCCTCCGTCGCTTGATTTGGCGGCAACCATTATGTGGAACCGGAGAAACATCTTTGATTCCGGACACTTCAATGCCAGCATTTTGAATAGAACGCAATGCTGTGTCGCGTCCAGAACCTGGACCCTTCACCAACACTTCGGCACGACGAAGACCATGCTCCATTGCTGCCTTGGCTGCTTTTTCAGCGGCCATTTGTGCTGCGTACGGAGTGCTCTTGCGTGAGCCCTTGAACCCGACGGCACCAGATGATGCCCATGCAATGACATTGCCTTCGAGATCGGTGATTGAAACGATGGTGTTGTTGAACGAGCTCTTGATATGAACGACGCCTGATGTGACGTTCTTTCTTTCTCGTTTGCGTGGACGACGACCGCCCGCTGCTGGCTTAGCCATGATGTACTACCTCACTGCCTTTTTCTTGTTAGCAACCGTCTTTTTTGGCCCCTTGCGAGTGCGCGCATTTGTGTGCGTGCGTTGTCCGCGCACAGGCAAGCCCTTGCGATGACGAATGCCTTGTAGACAACCGATTTCGACTTTGCGTTTGATGTCTTGTTGCACGTCACGTCGCAAGTCACCTTCGA
The DNA here is from genome assembly GCA_016463545.1 of Ilumatobacteraceae bacterium. Classification (GTDB taxonomy): domain Bacteria; phylum Actinomycetota; class Acidimicrobiia; order Acidimicrobiales; family Ilumatobacteraceae; genus UBA2093. The sequence goes on along the minus strand of JAEMRC010000003.1, from coordinate 8,244 downwards.
CTGTTGCGTTGGCGTCTACCCAAGCACGGATGCGATTGACTTCGTCTTCGTTGAGGTCGCGTACTCGCGTGTCCTCATTAAGACCTGCTGCTATACAAATTTTCTTTGATGTTGTTCGACCAACGCCGAAGATATATGTCAACGCAACCGCCAATCGCTTTTCGCGTGGGATGTCGACTCCTGCAATACGTGCCATCTAATATTTATCCTTTACTTACTCGTCAGCCCTGGCGCTGCTTGTGTCGTGGATTTTCGCAAATAACCATCACGCGCCCACGGCGGCGCACGACTCTGCACTTCTCACAAATTGTCTTAACGCTTGGGCGTACTTTCATTACTTTCTCACTTAAAACGATATGTAATACGACCTCGAGTGAGATCGTATGGGGTGAGTTCCACCTGGACTTTGTCGCCTGGAAGAATACGGATGTAGTGCATTCGCATTTTTCCTGAAATATGCGCAAGCACTTTGTGCCCGTTCTCAAGTTCTACGCGAAACATTGCGTTCGGCAAGGACTCAAGAATCGTGCCATCAAGCACGATCGCGTCTTCTTTTGGCTGGGCCAGAAGGGCCTCCTTGTTGGTCGGGACAGAACTGTCTTTCTCGCACATTTGGCGATGGGACAAGGGGCAATGCTATCGGCGCATTTGCAATGCCCCAAGTGCCGATTCAGGACTTTTTTGCCTCATCCTTGGGATTAGCGCCGGGCTTCAACGGCTGTGGTCATTCGAGAAAACACATCGTCTGGGGATCCGACACCATTAATCTCCACGAGTCGACCGGTGCGGCCATAAAACTCAATTAGAGGCGCAGTTTGGGACTCATAGAGGTCAAGACGGCGGTTGATGGCTTCGGGGGTGTCGTCAGCGCGGTGCACCACATCACCACCACAGTTCTCACATGTCCAGGGCCGGGGCTCGACTCCTGACGCAGTGAAGTTGGCACCGCAGTCACGGCACACCCGACGGGCAGACAATCGCTGCAATACCATCTCGCGCGGAACTACCAGATCGAGGACAACATGCAATGGCTGATCCACTGACATCTCGTCAAATGCTTGTGCCTGAAACACCGTGCGCGGAAAGCCATCCAAAATGTATCCGCGTGTTCGTGCGTCATCGAGATTGATGCGTTTTTGCACGAGTGTCACCATGGTGGTATCGCCTACTAAACCACCGGTGTCCATGATCTCTTTGACGGCAATTCCGACTTCGGTATCTTCGCGAACCGCAGCCCGCAACATGTCACCTGTTGAAATATGTGGCACAACAAAATGGCGCGACAAACGCACACACTGTGTTCCTTTTCCGGCTCCTTGTCTTCCAAGGATAACTAATCTTGCGCCCGACGTCATGTCGATACCTGATCGCTGCACCCAAAGGCGCAAACGATCACTTCAAGAAACCCTCGTAGTTACGCAACATTAATTGACTATCAATCTGTCGCATTAATTCAAGTGCTACACCAACGGCGATCAACACGGTTGTACCAGCAAATGGGAACGACTGGACGTCTCCGACCCACAAAATAATGTACGGCAAAATGGCGATCGTAGCGACGAACAATGCACCTGGCAGGGTGATTCGGTTCACTGCTTTACCCAAGAACTTTTCTGTTTGGGCTCCTGGTCGAATACCGGGGACAAAGCCACCTTGCTTGCGCAACTGATCTGCTTGACGAATTGGGTCAAATGCAATTGAGTTATAGAAGTATGCAAACGCAACGATCATCCCGAAAAAGACTGTGATATAGACCATGTTTTGGCTATTGACTAGATACGTGTCAACGAACCTTGCGACCACTCCACGCCAACCTTCTGTGCTGCCCAAGATATTTGACATCAGCACTGGCAACAACAAAACAGACGATGCAAAAATAATTGGAACAACACCTGCTTGGTTGACTTTGAGTGGGATATACGTGTTTTGTCCGCCGAACATTTTGCGGCCGACAACACGTTTGGCAAACTGCACGGGAATTCTGCGCTGACCAAGTTCTACTCGAACTACAGCAACTAACACGCCAATTGATACCGATACGAGAACTGCAAAGATAAAGAACTTTTTGCTCTGCAAAATTGAGTAGTAGCCGTACGGCAATCCAGCAACAACAGAACTGAAAATCAGCACCGACATTCCGTTACTAATACCTCGCTGGCTGATGAGTTCGCCCACCCACATCAGCAACGCCGTACCCGCAACGAGTGACGGAATCACGAGCAAAGCGCGTGGCATAAAAGGATCGAGCAATACAACATCGGGAGCCGTCGCGGCCGCTCCAAAGAACGCCGACCCACGACCTTGACCAAAGATAAACGTCAAGCCAGCACCTTGTAAAACGGCAATGCCAATGGCGACATACCTGGTCCATTGCGTAATCTTTCGTTGTCCGACTGCACCCATTTCTTGCCACTCTTGCAACTTGGGAATAACAACGTTGAGAACTTGCATGATGATGCTGGCCGTGATGTACGGCATGATTCCGAGCGCAAAGATACTGAACGAACTAAACGCACCACCTGAGAATAAGTTAAGAAACCCAAGAGCACCTTGTGTCTTGGAGGATTCACGCAATTGCGCGACTGCGCCGGCATCTACACCAGGAACCCGAATTGCAGTTCCTAATCGGTAGACCGCAATCATCAATAGTGTGAAGAACACCTTCTTTCGAAGATCCTCAACCTTGAAGATATTCTTCATGTTTGCAAACACGAGTTGCTCCTTGTTGTCAATTCAATATCAACGGTTTGTAAACTGGTTTCCCTTGGCAGGTGGTCGAATTGCATGTGGCAACGGCAATAATGTCACAGATCCGCCAGCCGCAATAATGGCTTTTTGTGCAGATTTTGAAACAGCGTGTGCAGATACTTTGACAGCAGTTGAAATAGTTCCGCGACCCAACACTTTGATCAAGGTTCCCTTGTGCGCAAGTCCCTTTGCCATCATGATTTCTGGGGTCACTTCTGGGGCACCCAGAGCTTCGAGTGCATCAAGATTGACGGCGTAATACTCCACGCGGAATGGGTTGTTGAAGCCCTTCAATTTGGGGACACGTTGCTTGAGCGGCATCTGTCCGCCTTCAAATCCGCGCGCCACGGTGTTACGGGCGTATTGACCTTTGGTACCACGTCCGGCAGTTTTTCCGCCTTTACCAGCGGTTCCGCGACCCATGCGCTTACCTTTTTTAGTGCTACCTGGTGCTGGTGCAAGTTCATCAACGCGCATGATCAGTTGTTCTCCTGTACTTCAATAAGGTGTGGAACTCGGGCAATCATTCCGCGAATCTCTGGTCGGTCGGGCAATGTATTTGTATCGCCGATTCTTCTGAGACCAAGAGCACGAATAGTGCCTGCAGTTTTTGGTTTCACTCCAAAGCGCGAACGCTTGAGAGTGACGGTGATTGTTTTTTCAGCCATGATCAGTGAACCTCGCCTGCTGCAGCCGCCTTTTGACGATCTGTGTATGCCTTCAGCATTCCTTTGGGAACAAATGTGTCTGCAGGGATTCCGCGACGCTTGGCTACCACATCGGGGCGCTGAAGTTCTTGAAGACCAGTGATTGTGGCACGAGCCACGTTGATCGCATTTGCTGAGCCAAGTGACTTCGCAAGTACGTCGTGAACTCCGGCTTCTTCAAGAATAATTCGTGCAGCACCACCGGCGATGACACCAGTACCTGGTGCTGCTGGCTTAAGAAGTACTCGACCTGCACCCGCGATTCCCAGAATTGTGTGAGTAATTGTGCTTCCAGCAAGTGCAACATCAAAGAGATTCTTTTTTGCTTCTTCTGTTCCTTTTTGAATAGCCAATGGAACTTCTTTTGCTTTGCCGTATCCAAGACCGACGCGACCGTTTCCGTCACCCACAACAACGAGTGCAGTGAATGAAAATCGACGACCACCTTTGACGACCTTGGCGACGCGGTTGATATGTATCACGCGAGATTCGCGCAATGCACCAGGCTCTGGTGCGGCATTTACTGCTTTGGAATAGTTACTCATTAGAACTCCAGTCCTGCTTCACGAGCGGCCTGCGCCGCAACTGCAACGCGACCGTGGTACAGGTATCCGCCGCGGTCAAAAACGACCGTGGAGATTCCGGCTGCCTTGGCACGCACCGCTACGAGTTGTCCGACCTTGCTTGCTGCCACTGATGTTGCACCACTCTCAGAACGCAAGGCTGCTTCTACTGATGACGCAGCGACAAGTGTGCACCGAGCGTCGTCGTCAATAAGTTGCATGCTGAAATGCTTGTTTGTGCGATGTACCGCCAAGCGAGGACGTTCGGCAGTTCCGTGGATCTTCTTACGCACACGACTGTGACGACGTAGGCGAGCTTCTCGACGATTTTTTGCAATGTTTCCCATAATGGTTCCTTGTTACCGAGTTCCTTGTTACCGAGTTACTTCTTGCCGGTCTTGCCGGCCTTGCGGACGACTCGCTCGTTTAGGTAACGCACGCCTTTACCCTTGTAGGGCTCTGGCTTGCGGATGGAGCGAATATCTGCTGCGACCTGTCCAACAAGTTCTTTGTCGATTCCTTTGACAATGACTTTTGTCTGTGCAGGAATCTCAAACGAGATCCCCTCAGGCGCAGGCACAACGACGGGGTGTGAAAAGCCAAGAGCCAAACGAAGGTTTGTCCCCTGTGCTTCGGCACGGTAACCCACGCCAACGATTTCAAGTTCTTTGGTGAATCCGTCAGTCACACCCAAGACCATGTTGTTCACAAGTGTTCGCATAAGACCGTGCAACGAACGCTCAAGGCGCCCATCTCCGGCGCGCGACACGATGAGCGATGATTCGTTCTTTGTGACAGTGATTTCTACTGGGATAGTGCGATGAAGTGTTCCCTTTGGTCCTTTGACAGTGATGTCAGCACCAGAGATGGTGATGTCAACGCCTGCTGGCACTGTGATGGGGAGGTTTCCGATACGAGACATAGTTAGTGGCCTTTCTGATTCACCACACGAAACACAGGACTTCGCCACCGACCTTGCGCTTGCGCGCTTCGCGATCGGTCATGAGACCTTGACTTGTGGATAGAACTGCAACACCAAGACCTCCGAGCACACGCGGAACGGTTTGTGAGTCTCGATACACGCGCAGACCTGGAGTAGAGATGCGCTTGAGACCAGAAATCGTGCGGTGACGGTTATCGGTGTATTTCATTTGGACAGCAAGTTGCTCGCCTGGACCCTTGGTTGAAGGCGCCACGGTGAAACCCACGATGTACCCTTCTGATTTCAGAATTTGAGCAAGTGCAACTTTTTGTTTGGAGGATGGCATCACTACCTCATCATGCAACGCCACGTTGGCATTGCGGATGCGGGTGAGCATGTCGGCGATTGGATCGGTCATCATAATGTTTTACCTACCAGCTCGCCTTGGTGATGCCGGGTACTTCGCCTGCGTGTGCCAACTCGCGGAAGCACAGACGGCACAGACCAAATTTTCTGTATACCGAACGTGCGCGTCCACATCGACGACAGCGTGTATAGCCACGTACCTTGAACTTGGGCTTTGCATTTGCTTTGTTAATGAGTGATTTCTTTGCCATGGTTCTTCCTTACCTGACTACTTCTTCTTGCCGCCGCGCTGACCGGGACGTGTTGAACGCTTAGCTTTCGCTGGTGGTCCACCCGTCTCGTTGCCGCGCTTGAAAGGGAATCCGAACGCATCGAGCAATGCTTTGCCCTGCTCGTTCGTTTTTGCTGTTGTAACAATTGTGATGTCCATGCCTCGAGGGGCATCGATTTTGTCGTAATCAACTTCTGGGAACACTGTTTGTTCTGTGAGTCCAAATGTGTAGTTTCCGTGACCGTCCCATGAATTTGCAGGGAGTCCACGAAAGTCGCGAATACGGGGAATCGCTACTGACAACAAGCGGTCGAAAAACTCCCACATGCGGTCTCCGCGCAATGTGACTTTGCAGCCAATCGCTTGGTTTTCGCGCAACTTAAAGTTTGCAATAGCATCGCGTGACTTGGTCACGATTGGCTTTTGTCCAGAGATGCGAGTGAGATCAGCAACGGCACCTTCAAGCAATGACGGTTGTTGCGTGGCTCGCCCAACTCCCATGTTGATGACAACCTTTGTCAGGGTAGGAACCTGCATGACATTGCTGAGCCCAAGTTGGGTCAACAGCGCCTGACGAATCTCAGCGTTATAGCGCTCTTTCAAGCGTGGAGCAGTAGTTGTCGTCATCAGATTTCCTTTCCGGTCTTTCTTGCGATTCGCACTTTGGTGCCATCCTCGTTGATCTTGTAGCCAACACGAGTTGGCTTGCCGTTATGCAACAACACAACATTGGACACATCGATTGGTAGATCTTTTTCGATGCGGCCAGCAGGTTGCTTTGCGCTGCGTGCTTTGAGGTGACGAGTGACGCGATTAACGCCAAACACCACCACTTTGTTTTCTTTTGGATGCACTGACAGGATTTCTCCGGTCTTTCCTTTGTCCTTGCCTGACAGGACTTCTACTTGGTCACCTTTGCGTAGCTTCATGTCAGAGCACCTCCGGAGCAAGCGAAACGATTCGCATAAATTTTTTGTCACGAAGTTCACGACCAACTGGTCCAAAGATTCGGGTTCCGCGAGGTGTGAGGTCTTCTTTAATGAGAACGGCGGCGTTTTCGTCGAAGCGGATATATGAACCGTCAGAGCGGCGCTTTTCTTTTTTGACGCGAACAACTACGCAACGGACAACCTCGCCTTTTTTCACGGCTGCGCCGGGAATAGCATCCTTGACTGTGCCGATGAAAACATCACCAATGGATGCGTAACGACGACGTGTTCCGCCCAAGACCTTGATGACAAGAACTTGTTTGGCTCCGCTATTGTCGGCCACGCGTAGACGGGACTCTTGCTGAATCACTTTGCACGCTCCATGATCTCGATGACGCGCCAGCGCTTTGACTTTGACAACGGACGGGTCTCCATCACGCGTACTCGGTCTCCGACTTGGGCATCATTGGCTTCGTCGTGGGCATACAGTTTTTTTGTACGCATCACGAACTTGGAATACTTCGGGTGAGGCACGCGCTCAACGATGGCGATGACAATGGTCTTGTCCATCTTACTGGACACGACGATTCCCTCGCGGATCTTGCGAACGCTGCGGTCTGTGCTTGATTCTTGGGTCATTGGATTACTCACTTCCCGGTCTTTTCAGCGACAGCAATTTCTTGCTGGCGGATAAGCGTGTTGATACGAGCGATTTGACGGCGTACTTTGCGCAACTCTGAATGATTTTCGAGTTGTCCAGTAGCGCTGCGGAACCGCAGATTCAGTGCCTCCTGCTTTGATGCGCGCAACTCTGAAACGAGTGCGATGAGATCCATGTCTCGGAGATCAGAAATTGATTGTGTCATCGTGTGTCTGCCTTACTCTCAGATGGGCTCGTTACGTGAAATCACGCGAGCCTTAATAGGAAGTTTTTGCACGGCGCGTTCAAGTGCCTTGCGTGCAACGTCTTCTGATGGATAGGACAACTCAAACAAGATGCGCCCAGGTCGGACTACGGCTACCCAAAACTCTGGGTTACCTTTTCCGGAACCCATACGAGTTTCTGCAGGCTTCTTGGTGACGGGCTTGTCTGGATAAATATTGATCCACACTTTTCCGCCACGCTTAATGTGTCGAGTCATCGCCACACGGGCTGCTTCGATTTGACGAGCAGAGAGCCAGCCTGGCTCAAGTGCTTGAATACCGTATTCGCCAAAGGCCAATTCGTTTCCGCCCTTTGACATTCCGGTCATGCGACCACGGTGCTGCTTACGGTGCTTAATTTTACGAGGCATCAACATGATCAGCCCTCCCCACGCAATTTGGGTGTCTCATGAGAATCATGGAGACGTTTTTCAATTGCTTCTTCTTCTTCTAACAAGCGCTCGAATTCGGGATCGGCTTCTTTGACCAACGGAGTCACTTCAACTTCGGCGATTTCTTGCTGAACACGTGGCCCAGCAGATGACACCACGCGACGGACTTCTGTTTGTGACTGACCAGATGTCTCGCCAACGGCCATTGCAGCCTCTTGGGTGATCTTGTCTTGTGACTGACTCTTGTACGGAAGAATGTCTCCCTTGTAGATCCAGACCTTGACACCGACTCGACCTGAGCTAGTTGCGGCTTCACGGAATCCGTAATCGATATCTGCTCGCAAAGTGTGCAATGGAACTCGTCCTTCGCGGTACCACTCGGTGCGGCTCATTTCTGCGCCTCCCAAACGACCTGAACACTG
>JAEMRC010000069.1 GCA_016463545.1 Ilumatobacteraceae bacterium | reverse complement strand
TTGTCGCGTCATCAAGACTCCGGATCTGGGCGACAAACACCTGGTAATTGGCGTTGTACGCATCGGTGTTGGCGGGGTCAATATGCGTCAGTGTGTCGAGAATGACCTTTGCATAATCAATTGCGAATGGCGGATTCGTCCAGAGATGGGGATTGGGCTTACCACCCGACTTGGGAAAAGAGAAATCAAAGATCCAATCAGACTCTGGGAGAACTGCTGTTGCAAGTTCACACACAATCGCACCATTGCGCAAGTTCGAGTCTGCGAGATTTTTAGTGGGCTCTTCTAAAACAAGACCATTAATGAACACAACATCTGCGCCCTCGAGAACTGCTGCCGCACTTGGCGGCGGCTCAAAGGTGTGTGAGTTTGTTCCCTCAGGCACGAGACCAGTAATCGTTGCACCTGTATTGCCCGCAATAGAAGACACGATGCTCGTAATCGGCGCAACAGTTGTCACAATATTTACAGCACGATCAGCAACAACTGTTCCTGATGCACAATTTTGAGAAGCGATTTTTGAGCCCGTCAGCGTTGCAACACCGTCTGAGCTCTGGGTTGAACTTGTAGATGAGCCCCCACAACCCATCAGCCCAATCGAAATGGCAGAGATGACCAGGAGGCGCCGCATCGCCTGACAAAACTATCGTTAGTTGACTTGGCGTTCCATTCCTGCCCAGTACGGAGCACGGAGATCTTTCTTTAAAATCTTGCCTGTTGGGTTTCGAGGCAAGACATCTATCCACGTCACACTGGTGGGGCACTTGAACTTGGCGAGTCGTTCAACGCAGTACGCGATGATGTCGGCTTCGGATGCATCAACCCCTGCTCTTTTGACGATAATTGCCTTGGCTGTCTCGCCCCATCGCTCGTGCGGAACCCCGATCACGGCCACATCAGCAACAGCCGGATGAGCCATCAGTACATTTTCAACCTCTGCTGGATACACGTTCTCGCCACCAGACACAATCATGTCCTTGACACGGTCATGGATATAGACATATCCCTCTGCATCTAAGTAGCCGGCATCACCGGACTTAAACCAACCGTCAGATGTGATTGATTCTGCAGTTGCGGCTGGATTCTTCCAGTATCCCTTCATCACCTGGGGTGAACGGCACCATATTTCACCAACTTCTCCGACTGGCATATCAAGAGAAGTTGCCGTGTCGACAATTCTGAGTTCAACTCCGGGAATTGCCTTACCGCACGAACGCAACAAGTGTTTTCTTGGACCACTTGGATCGTGGTCATGTGGTGGCAGATCCGTCACGGAACCAGTTGTTTCCGTGAGTCCGTATGTCTGACCAAAGATTGGGCCAAATGTTTGAATTGCCTTTATCAATACTTCTTCGGAGATCGGTGATGCACCGTACAGAATTAATTGCAAACTTGAACAATCTGCGGACTGCGCATCAGGAACAGCCAACATAAATTGAATAACTGCTGGCACCAAAAATGCGTGTGTGATCTTGTACGCACCAATCAGCCTGACGACTTCGGCAGGATTCATCTCACGCAACACAATCGTGGTGCAACCTACATACTGACCTGCAGTCGCCCATCCGCCTCCGCCAATATGGAACAACGGCATCGCTGCCAAATTGATCGCTTCAGAGTTGAGGCTCCACACATTGATTGCCAATGGCAATAAAGAGACAAAGTTAGTGTTAGACAACATGACTCCTTTGGGACGACCGGTGGTGCCACTTGAGTACAACTGAAACGCAACATCATCTGGTCCACTTGCTATTGCTGGATCTGTGGTGGGTTGCGTTGTCACCCAATCGTTGTAGTTTGCAAACTGACCAGAGCCATTGATGACGAGAATCATCTTTGCATGAGTCAAGTTCGGCAAAATTGCTTCAAGAACAGGAACAAAATCAGCGTGCACGATGAATACTTTTGCCTCTGCATCATTGACGATATATTCGACCTCTTGTGGTGCTAGTCGCCAATTGACATCAACTGCGACGGCATTAATAAGTGCACATCCGTAGAAAACCTCAAAATGCTCAATGCTGTTCTTGTCCAAAAACGCCACACGGTCTTGAACACCCACTCCAGCAGCCCAAAGGCCGTTGGCAACTTGTGATGCCCGTGCATAGAGCTGCCCCCAAGTGCAGGTATGCGTGCTTTCGATCAGGGCAACGTGGCCTGATCGTTCTTTTCCGTGCGTACGGATAATGTCAACGACTGAGGAAATTTGGCTTGTCATGGTTCTTTTTTTAGCACAATATTTCTGTACTTAGCGAGGTGTCACCGAAATAGTGAAAGATTTTACGGCTCGTGCAAATATATTTGCTTCGACATCTGGCTCGGTGACCACGGTCAACTGTGTCGCCCGCGCAGATAGTTCTCGAAACACTGTCCGCAACACAAGTCTGGCCATATTGGCCCCAACACATAGGTGTGTTCCGAACCCAAAAGAGAGATGCGGATTGGGATGACGACTGATATCAAAAGCAAAGGGTTCGTCAAACACATTTTCATCACGATTGGCCGATGGATAGATCATCATCAAACGATCACCTCGTGAGATGGCTTGCCCTCCTACTTCTGCGTCGGCGATTGCGCGCCGAAAGAAGTTGTTCAGTGGCGTCACCCAGCGCAGAACTTCTTCAACTGCACTATCCACAAGATCTGGATTTGTCGACATTGCCTCCCACTGCTCTGGGTGGTCGCAGAAGATTCGCAGACCGTGACTGATTGCTGTTCGTGTTGTCTCTGCCCCACCAGCAATAAACAGACCGATTTCGTGCACAATCGACTCAGGAGGCAACGGCTGTCCATCTATTTTGGCGTGCAGCCAGATTGACAAGAAGTCATCTTTAGGGCATGTCATGCGATCAATAGCTATTGGTTGCATCGCACCAATGAACTCTTGGTTTGCTGCAACAAATTCGCTAAAGACTTCACCACTGCGATCACGCATATCAGTGCGCATCAAGCGTTCGCTCCATGACTTTAATTGTGGCCACATGTCTTCTGGATAACCCAGCAACTTTGCCGTCAATCGTGCAGGCAACTGTCCAGCAAGTTGATCTACTACTTCGAACTCACGCTTTTGAAGCAGTTCATCAATCAATTCTTTCACCGTGTCTTCGATCTCGTCTCGGCGTTCTTCGACGCCTGCACGAGTGAGTTTGGGTTGCACAAGCATTCTTTGTTGACGGTGTCGCGGATCGTCCTGGGCAATCATGTTTGATTCGTTAGGGGCCCACACCGCTCGGTATCCAAGGCCTGATACAAACACCGTTGACCGCCGCTCGACATCCATAACATCGGCGTGGCGCGAGAGCCCCCACAAACCATTGCGTTCATCGCGATACACCGGCTCGTTGGTGCGCATCCATGTCCAAATGTCGTGTGGATTGCGCTGATACAACGCTGGGTCTAAAAGATCGACTTGCGGTCTGTCTGTTGCAACGTCCGAGTGTTTCATAGCTTTACCCTAGACAGTCGTTTCAGAGCGACGAGACTCAGACCACGACATTCCCTGTTGTGTATTTGGCTCGCTAGGCAAGCCCAACACTCGTTCTCCCAAAATATTTCGTTGCACTTCTCCGGTGCCGCCGCCGATAGTAAGTGCCTGCGAAAACATGTACCCGCTGTACCAGGCTCGACTCTGCAGGGTCTTGGCCTGTGAAAACTCTTCTGTTCTGTCATCACCAGTTAAAAGAGCGTGTGCCCCGATCAAATCTCGAGCCAACTGCATTGTGTGTTGCCCGTGCTCATCAGCAATTATTTTGCGCACGCTCGACTCAGGGCCTGGTTGCTCGCCCCGCAAGCGCGCCGTGAGCGTTCGCATTCGAATGATTTCAAGCACAGTGTGTTCGGTGTAGATAGCAGCAATGCGCTGGCGCATCACAGGATCTGTAATCGGGCCTTGTTGTTTTGCTGATTCAATCAAGTCAAGTGCAGTTGGTCCCCCGCCCCACAACACGCCGCCTGTTGATAAAGACACTCGCTCGTTTCCGAGCGTGACCTTGGCAAGTCTCCATCCGTCATTGACATCTCCCACCACATTGATGTGCGGAATCCGAACGTCCGTAAAAAATACTTCATTAAACGATTCTGCGCCGGCCATTGACTTGATTGGTCGAATCTCAATTCCGGGGGCATCCATCGGACAAATAAAATAAGTCACCCCTTTGTACTTTGAGACATCTGGGTCTGTGCGCGCAATCAGAATTCCAAACTGCGAATACTGCGCTCCTGATGTCCAAATTTTTTGCCCATTCACGATCCACTCATCACCATCTCGCACTGCGCGCGTGCCAAGACTCGCTAAATCACTTCCACTTCCGGGTTCACTAAATAGTTGGCACCAAAATTCTGCACCCGACAACATCGGTCGCAAGTAGCGCTCTTTGAGATACTCACTTCCGGCAAACAAAATTGTCGGCCCCGCCCATCCAATTCCGATCGGATTTGATGGCCGAGAAACTCCCGCGCTGTGCAGTTCTTCATCGATTATTAGTTGATGCACGGGATCAGCGCCTAGACCATACGGTGCTGGCCAATGCGGCGCTACAAGACCTGCTTGAGCAAGTTGCTCAGCGCTTGGTCGCGGATTATCTTTGAGCCACTTCTGAATCTCTTGCCGACGAGCGTCGTCTTGGCCAGGCAGAAGTTCCATAGTGTGTCACCTTAGTTTTTTCTCTAAGGTTGTCTTTCATGGAAAATCGTAAAAACGGCTGGAACTTTGCCGATATCTGGGAGCACCAAGCAGATCGCTACCCTCAATCACTCGCGCAATCCCAAGGAGACAGATCATTTACGTGGGCAGAGTTTGACCGACGGGCAGACGGCATTGCGTTGACGCTTCTCAACGCCGGAGTTGCTCACCAGGACAAAGTTGCTCAGTACATGACGAACTGCCCCGAGTATGTGGAGTCGATGTTCGGGTTGTTTAAAGCAGCACTGATTCCGATTAACACTAATTACCGATACACCCAAGATGAACTCGTCTACATCTGGGACAACTCCGACGCGGTCGCAGTGATCTTTCATGGATCATTTACTGATACATGTGACGCCGTTCGCTCTCGTGTACCAAGAGTCAAGACATGGATCTGGGTTGACGATGCAACATCTGCGTGTCCAGAGTGGGCTATCCCATACGAGACCGCGGCGGCTAGCGCAACAGAACGCGTGACTGGTCCGTGGGGACGTAGTGGTGACGATATGTATTTCTTGTACACCGGTGGCACAACAGGAATGCCAAAGGGAGTCATGTGGTTGCAAGACGACATGGTGTCAAGCCTTGATGCGGCATCCAAAAGTCCATTGCCATCGCATGTCGATTGGAGCGCACTTGACGCACGCAGCACAAAACCTGGTCCCATGAACTTGCCTGCTGCGCCGCTCATGCACGGCACCGGAGCATTCAACGCGATGTGGAACCTTGTGCTCGCTGGTTCTGTCACAACAATGATGGGCCGAAGTTTTGACGCCGTTGAATTGCTCGACACAGTGCAACAACATCGCGTCAACAGCATCTCAATTGTTGGAGATGCATTTGCCAAACCAATCCTGCGAGCACTCAATGAACACCCCAACAAGTGGGATATCACAAGTTTGCGCGTAATTATTTCGAGTGGCGTGATGTGGTCATCCGAGACCAAAGCAGGATTACTTGAGCACAATCAGCGACTCATCATGATTGACAGTCTTGGTTCTTCTGAAGCTGTCGGCATGGCATCATCGACAACAACAGCCGACGGAAAAGCCGACACTGCCAAATTTAAGTTGTCGCCAAACACAAAAGTCATCACCGAAGATGGTCGCGAAGTTGTTCCTGGTTCTGGTGAGCGTGGTCGAGTTGCGCTACGTGGCAGAACATCGATTGGTTACTACAAAGACCCGGCAAAGACTGCCGGAACATTTATCGAAATCGGCGGTATTCGCTACACAATTCCGGGCGACTGGGCCGAAGTTGACGCAGATGGAACTGTTCGACTCTTGGGTCGAGGTAGTCAATGCATTAACACGGGTGGTGAAAAGGTTTACCCAGAAGAAGTTGAAGAAGCACTCAAATTGCATCCCACAGTTGCTGATGCAGCAGTCGTTGGCGTGCCTGATGAGCGCTTTGGTGAAGCCATCACCGCACTTGTTGAAGCCCGCGACGGACACGCCATTGACGAAGCCACCTTGATTAATCATGTGCGCCAAACTCTGGCTGCCTATAAATCGCCCAAGCGGATCCTTGAGATCGCCACGATCGGACGCGCTCCGAACGGCAAACTGGACTACAAGCGCCTCAAATCAGAAGCCTTGGACCGACTCGGACTACTCTAATAAGTCGCACACCCCCTCAGAATCACCGATTCTGGGCTGATCAAACAAGGACACTATGAGCACACTCGGATTTGATGGAAAAGTCGCCGTTATTACAGGCGCCGGAGGCGGCCTTGGTCGTCAACACGCATTGCTGTTGGCAAGTCGCGGAGCATTTTTGGTAATTAATGATCTTGGTGGCTCTGTTGACGGAAGCGGCTCCGATGCCAGCGCCGCACAAAAAGTTGTCGATGAAATTGTGGCCGCCGGCGGAGAGGCAGTTGCCAACCATGACAGCGTCTCAACCCCCGAGGGTGGCGAAGCAATTATTAAAACTGCCGTTGATGCCTACGGTCGCGTCGACATTGTGATTAACAACGCAGGCATCTTGCGTGACAAAACATTTCACAACATGACACCTGATCTTGTTGATGCAGTAATTGATGTTCACTTACGCGGAGCATTTAACGTCACGCGCCCTGCATGGATCTTGATGCGCGAACAAAAATACGGGCGCATTATCAGCACCTCATCTGCCGCCGGAATATTTGGCAATTTTGGTCAGGCCAACTATGGCGCAGCAAAAATGGGGCTCGTTGGCTTCACTCGTGTGTTGGCTCAAGAAGGAGCCAAGCACAACATCAAGGCAAACGCCATCGCACCACTTGCGCTCACTCGCATGACAGAAGCACTGCTCGGACCACTCGGAGAAAAACTCGAACCCGGCTTGATCTCCCCAATCGTTGCTTGGCTTAGTCACGAAGACTGCGATGTCAGCGGCGAGGTGTATTCGGTGGGTGGCGGTCGTGTTGCCCGCGTGTTCATTGGAGAAACTCCCGGTTACTTTAAGCGCGATCTCACTCTTGAAGATGTTCGCGATAACTGGGAACAAATCCGCAACACCGAAGGATACGAAATTCCCAACGGAGTTCCGGACGAAACAAAACTCTTCTGGAACGTCCTAAAGGACGCATGATTCGTTGCACATGAGTACTACTACGTACATCAGTTCGACAAATAACGTACAACTTGCCCTTCACGATTTCGGCGGCTCTGGCGATCCAGTATTTCTTTCGCATGCCACGGGTTTTCATGCACATTGTTTTGATCCAATAGCAACACTGCTGGGCGAATCATTTCATTGCATGGGTATCGACTACAGAGGGCATGGCGATTCTGAGACAATTGATCCTGATGGTCTGCAGTGGACAGACTATGGCGACGATGCCATTGCTGCTGCACGTGTGATGTTTGCCAATTCCGCAAACACACCTCTCATTGGAGTCGGCCATTCAATGGGCGGTGCTGCGCTGCTCTACGCGGCTCTCCATGAACCACAACTATTTCGTGCGTTATTTGTGTACGAGCCAATCGTGTTTCCGCCAGATGGTTTTCGCCCGCAGGGCACGCCAAATCCAATGATCGAAGGAGCCCGAAAACGTCGAACCACGTTTGACTCCTACGACGCAGCAATTGCAAACTTCGCATCCAAACCACCGATGATAAGTTTCGATCCAGTGGCTCGCGAATCATATGTTCGTCACGGTTTTGCTCAAATGCCCAACGGAACAGTCGAACTGAAATGTCGTCCCGATACAGAGGCACGTACATACGAAACAGGTGGCACTGCACCGCAGTGGCATGAGTTGTCGCGTATCACTACACCAACATGGGTGATGGCCGGAGCACAACAACCATTTCAAGTATCGTCAATCGCTCCGCTCGCGGCTGCTGAGATGGCCTCATGTACGTATGTTCAATGGGATGAGCTCGGACACTTTGGTCCATTCGAACACCCTGCCCATATTGCTGGTTTTGTAGGTCGCACAGCGATGACCTTGCGATGAGACAGAATAATTTCGTGAGACTCGACTCGTTAGGCGATCGTCTGCTCGAACCACTGCGCAATCACCGAGTGTCCGTGGCGATCTTTGGGGCGGCAAGCACAATTGGTGACTTCAGTATCATCTGGCATGCCATTGGACTGATCCGCTCGATCGGAAGCGTTCATCGGCTCGGCCAGGCTCTCGTGCTGTCTGTTGTCTTGGGCATTGAAAGCTTGGTTGTAAATCAAGGAGTCAAGCGACTCTTTAAACGCCAACGCCCCACCGTGTCGGGCGATGATCGATTTACGGTACGCGAGCCACGGACATCAAGTTTTCCGAGCGGACACGCATCATCTGCTGCTTGCGCAGCAATCGTGCTCATCGCATTTTCGGGATGGCCACTCGGTGCACTGTGGGTTTTCATCGCATTGATTGTTGCGCTAAGCCGAGCAGTTGTTCGGATTCATCACATCTCTGATGTACTCGGAGGACTCATCATCGGATTACTTCTGGGGTTGATTGCACTTCCGTTTGTGCATCATTTTTCTTGAGTCATCGTGGAGCAAACTCCACATCGCTGATTAGGCGACGGTACTTGTGGTGGTCGCGGTCAACAAACTGCGAACATCAAGCAACACATCTGCAACTTCACCAGATGACACCAGTTCTCGACGCAACATTTCGGCAAGCGCTTTATCAATGACGCTAAGCGCCTCAGTAATTACCGCTGCTTCTTGCTGATCGGTCATTTGCGTCGCCCTTCGTGTGATGTGCTAACAGTTCGGAGATTTTCTGAACTGCTTCTACGGTATCTCGTGTGAGATCCCTAATACGGCATCGTACTCAGGACTTCCGTCACCCGCAGTGCATGGTCACCATGTTGAACCTTCTAGTCTCAGATTATGGATTTTCAAGGACGTACGACGGTGGTCACCGGAGCAGCAAATGGCATCGGAGCAGCCCTTTCGAGGCGGTTTCATGCTGCTGGAGCAAACGTGGTTCTGGCAGACAGAGATGCGGCCCCCCTTGAACGTGTGACACAAGAACTTAACGACATTCGTCCCGGAAGCGCGATTGGCGTCGTTGCTGACATCGGAACCGAGTCCGGAAACATTGCGCTCATTAATGCTGCTCGCGCCAAGTTCGGTTTCATTGATCTGTTTTATGCAAACGCCGGGATCGGTGGCGGAACGGACCTTGAGTCAACTGATGAAGCAATGTGGGAAGCGACCTTTAATATTACTTTGAATGCTCATCGCTGGGCCGCAAAACACTTACTCGGTGAATGGCTCGCCGAAGGGCGCGGATATTTTTGCAGCACGGCATCTGCTGCAGGTTTGCTCTCACAAATCGGATCCGCTCCGTATTCGGTGACCAAGCATGGTGCGGTGGCATTTGCTGAATGGTTGTCGATCACATATGGCGATCGCGGATTGCGCGTGAGTTGCTTGTGTCCTCAAGGGGTGAACACCAATCTTTTGAACCCACCCACCACAGATTCAGCCAGCGCTATTGCGCCGAATGCAAGCAGCGCTATTGCGCCGAATGGTAGTGACGTTGTGAAGTTTGCTGGAGTGGTTCTTGAGCCCAGTGATGTCGCTGAAGTCGTATACCAAGCCATTGTTGACGAGCGCTTTTTGATTCTTCCCCACCCCGAAGTTGCCATTTACGAGCAGCGCAAGGCCGCCGACCGTGACAGGTGGCTTGCTGGCATGCGCAAACTGCAAGCACGCGTCTTTG
>JAEMRC010000158.1 GCA_016463545.1 Ilumatobacteraceae bacterium | reverse complement strand
ACGTTCAGGATTTTCTTCCGCGTTCTCTGCTTGAGTGCGAAGATCAGACGCTAA
Organism: Ilumatobacteraceae bacterium; assembly: GCA_016463545.1. GTDB lineage: Bacteria > Actinomycetota > Acidimicrobiia > Acidimicrobiales > Ilumatobacteraceae > UBA2093. The sequence goes on along the minus strand of JAEMRC010000158.1, from coordinate 2,453 downwards.
TTCTTCTGTCTCGACGATAATTGCACTCACACGCTCTGTGAGGGCCTGCAAACTCGCCTTTGACTGCACTGCACTGCGCGCTTTGCCCAAAAGATCAAGCACGCCAGAGTCTTGCGTTACCTCTGAATACGCCTGCCAAAGTGCCTCTCGGTGGGAGTTTGCATCCGCAAGAATTGTTTCTTCTTCGAGCAAATCAGACTCTTCGTTGGGGCCAAGAATAAGCGCTCCGAGAATTTCTTGTGACTGAAAACGTAATAAATCAATTTCGCGAGCACGAGAACGCTCATCGCCTCCGAATGCCGCCAATGCTGCATCAATTTCGGTGACGCGACTGCGCGCTTCACGCAAACCAGTGAGGTCGATATTGGCAAAGCGATCGAGCGCCGCACGCTGCGTCGCGGCTCCAAGCAAGCGCTGATGGGAGTGCTGTCCATGAATGTCTACAAGATCAATGCCAGCCTCTGCTAACGAGGCAACGGTTGCCATGCGCCCATTGATGTACGCACGACTCCGACCTTCGACAGGAATGATCCTTGAGAGAACAACTTCTTCCTCGCCGATCTCGGTAGTTCGCACGAATCGACCTTCGACACGTGCTTCGGTTGCGCCGGCCCTCACGACAGATGGATCTGTGCGACCACCGACGAGCAAACTAATTGCCTCAACAAGCATGGTTTTTCCGGCACCAGTTTCGCCCGTGAATACAGAAAAACCAGTTCCGAATGAGACCTGCAAACTCTCGATCACTCCGAGATTTTCAATCTGCAACTCAGTCAGCATTATCTGTCTGCCAATCCAAACTTTGAACGTAATATTTGATGAAATCGATTGTCGTTGAAGCGAAGAAGACGTGCTCGCTCAGTGGCGGCAAGCACCGACACACGATCACCCTCTAAAAGTGTGTGCACCGCCACGCCATCAATGGCAATTTCTACAGGCCGTTGACCTAAGACCTCAATCACCACTTCTTCTCTCGGGTCAAGCACCAAAGAACGGTCAAACATCATGTGGGGTGACACAGGGGTCATCAAAAGCGCATTGAGACGCGGAGACAAGACAGGGCCTCGCGCTGACAAGGCATAAGCAGTTGATCCTGTTGGCGTTGCAATAATCAATCCATCTGCTGAATACGTCACAAAGTGGGTTCCGTCAATGTCAACTCCCAAGCGCACGGTATGACCCGATTGTTGTTTTTCAAGCACAACTTCGTTAAGGGCCAACCATGATTGCTTTGTGCTGCCGTTTTGAATCAAGACTCTGAGCATCATTCGGTCGTCATAGTGAAACGCCGAGCCTTCGGTTCCGCGTAGCCATTGATCAAGTGCACCTAACGCCATCTCTGGTTCGACATTGGTGAGATAGCCAAGCAGACCCACATTGACGCCCATGACTGGCACGGGTGTTCCGTTCAAAGAATGCACTGCTCGCAGCATTGTTCCGTCTCCGCCCACTGACACCAAAAGATCTGCGTCTCGAAAAGAACTGCTCGCTGTCACGTGAGAATGAGCACCCTGCGCAATGGCATCAACATCGCTCTCGTCACAAACAACATTGCATCCTGCTTGATGTGCCCATGCGGCAACATCACGAGCCAGACCAACAGCGTTTGGCCGTAACCGATGAAACACCAGGGCGATGGTGCGCGTCGTCACTGTTGTGTCCCTGCATCTGAAATTTTTATCGCGTGCATGACGAACTCCGTGTTTCCGTCTGCTCCCTTGATCGGAGACATCACAGTGCCTAGAACCTTACAACCAGCATCTTGGCTGGCCTTTGCTACATCGCGAATTGCTTGCTCGTGCAGACCTGGGTCGGTGATAACCCCCTTGCCACGCGCCACATCCTGGCGTCCCACTTCGAACTGGGGCTTGACCAGAACGAGCAGTTCCACGTCGTCGTACCCGGGCTCGGCGGACCCGACTGATGCAAGAGCCACAAAAACTTTCGTGAGAGAAATAAATGATAAATCTGCCACAATGAGCGAACAGTCGAACGGTATGTCGGTTCGTTTCAGATGACGAACATTGACCTTGTCATGTTGTTGAACCCGTGGGTCGGCCAACAGTCGCTCATGCATTTGATTTCGCCCGACGTCATAACCCGCCACTCGCCGTGCTCCGTTTTGCAAGACACAGTCTGTAAACCCGCCAGTCGATGAACCTGCGTCAAGAACCGATCGATTAATCACGGTCACCCCGAAATGCGCAAGCGCATGCTCAAGTTTTTCTGCGCCTCTTCCGACGAATTTGCGAGGCGGACCCTGCAACTCAATTGGGTCGCCGGCTGCAACCAAGCGAGATGACTTATCAGCAATCGAACCCCTCACGAGTACCTGTCCGATTTCAATCAAGTCGGCAGCCTCGCGACGACTTGAGACAATACCTCGGCGTACCATTTCGGCATCAAGTCGTGCTCGCACAACCATCAGTTTACTGTGAGGGCCCCGCGCGGTG
>JAEMRC010000002.1 GCA_016463545.1 Ilumatobacteraceae bacterium | reverse complement strand
TGCATCGCATTAAATAGCCACACCAATCCACCGACATGTGTAATCGGAAAAACAACCGCTGCTTTGTCGTCGGGCCCAACCTGCATGCTCCATTGCATTCCGTTGTTGGCCGCAGACAAGGAGTAGTCATTGTGCTTAGCCCCTTTTGGATCTGCAGTAGTACCGGAAGAATAAAATAACCACCGCAGTTCTTTTAGAGCGGGCACATAGGCAGGCAGAATTGTTGGACTTGCTTCTGGTAGATCTGGATCAGCCACAACGACGGTCGTGCTCAGCCCAGCCACTGCTTCTGTTGCCATTGCCGGATACTCAAAACCACGAAATACATTGGGGATAATCAGGAACTGGCAGTCGCTTTGTTGAGCGATGAAACCCACTTCACGTGCACGATAGATCGTCAGAATCGGATTCTGAATTGCACCGAGTCTGCTCAGAGCGCCAGTGAGCACAAATGATTCAAATCGTGATGGCATGATCCAAGACACTTTTGATCCGATGTCAATACCCATCTCATAAAGACCTGCTGCAACTTGAAGGCACCACTCGCGATAACGACCATAAGTCATTGTTCGTCCAGATTCATCGCGAGCCATGCACTTGTCTGGAGTTGTAGAGGCGCGTTCTTCAATGAGTTGCCACAAAGTTTTGTTCGTGGTATCGAGAACCGTGTCTAGCGCGACCATTGGGCGGCCTCCTGATCTGCTGTTGGTTGTAGCTGCTTCTTGTCTACTTTGCCTAGCGATGTCAGCGGAAGTTCTGCAACTACCACCAAGATATCGGGAGCCTTGTAGTCGGCCAAAGATGCTCGAACAAAGGAGCGGATGGCTGACAGTTCGAGTGTTGTTCCTGGGCGGGCAACGGCAAAAAGTACACCGATCTCGGCTAATCTGTCGGACACCGATGCACCCAAAACGGCCGCACTCAAGATGTCTGAATACGTGCCAAGAAGGTTCTCAATCTCAATTGGATACACGTTATAGCCACCTCGGATATACATTTCGGTGCTGCGCCCAGCGAGATGCAGGTTGCCAACTGCGTCGATGCGACCAAGATCACCTGTGATCAACCAGTCGTCAGACGCAATAGATTGAGTCGTAAGTTCGGGGTCTTTCCAGTATCCGCGCATTCGTGCACGGCTGTGCAATTGCACCGTGCCGACTTCATTCGGCGCGCATTCTGAACCGTCAGATGCAACAATGCGAATCTTGACCCCGCCGTTTGGTCTGCCCACCGTCGTGCAGATGGTCTCAATGTCATCGTCGAGTCGGGTTCCGGTCGCAATGCATCCTTCAGTGCTGGCGTAGCGCACTACCACTGGGCATTTTAGTTTTTCTTGCATTTCCATCACAAGTTCGGGAGGAATGCGTGCTGCACCAATACCAGCGATGCGTAGGTGAGAAGTATCGGTTGTTGCAAAGTCCGGATGATCAAACATCATTCGATACTGTGTCGGGACTCCTTGACTGACGCTGACGCGTTCGGAATGGATTGCGCTTAGCGCACCAGCAGCGGTCCATGGAGACGGCACAATCACGGTGGTAATGAAATGCATCAATTCGTCCCACACACGCGTCATTGCCCCAATATGAGCAAAGGGCAGTGGTGATAAACGGCGATCACCGACAACGCTCAGCGGTGCAGCACCGTGTGACATTGCTTCAAGACAAGCATGATCAAACCACGCACCTTTTGGAAAGCCAGTTGTTCCGCCAGTCCAAACTATGGCCATCGGATCTGTTGATTCAATAGCGACTCGTCGGCGCAATGGGTCTCCACCATCACATTGCGGCAAAGCACCATCAAAAACATACACGGGTTCGCAACGCGCAATGATGTGGCTAATCTCACTAGGGCCAAGGCGCGAATTAATGCCAGTTGCTATTGCACCAACACGAACAATGGCTTGGTATGCGATTGCGTAGTCGATACCGCTTGGTAATTGCAGTCCAACGACATCTCCCTTGCGCACACCCCGTTCGTGTAACCAGCCAGCCAAGGCGTCAGCCTGTGTCGCCCACTCAACAAAACTCAATCGACGTGTTGGCGCGTTGGCGCTGGGTTGAACAAATGCTTCGTGGTGAGGCGCAACCCGAATGACCTCATCAAAAACATCTAGGACAGAACTGAAATTCCCTGTCAACGGGGCAGGGGGAAGTTGCATCTGTGAACCGAATTACTGAAACGACAAAACGCCGCGAGCAACTGCTCCAGTTTCCATCTCATGAACAGCGTCTTGCCATTTTTCGATCGGATGAATCGCGGTGACAAGTTCATCAAGTAGCACATCTCCGCGACGATACATTTCAATAATCCGTGGGATATCGCGATGTGGCGAGATTGAACCATAGCGACAACCGATGATGCCTCTGTCGACCTGAGTGAGGCGACCATACAGGCCTTTGAACTCTGCTGTTTGCGATGCCACACCGATGACAACAACTGTTCCTTCCCAGTCCAGTGACTCAAGCGCATTCCATGTAACGGTTGGATGAGCGACACAATCAAATGCCCAGTTCACGCCGCCAGAGTTAAACGCACCACGTGGCGCAGTGGCACTTGATGGGCAGATTTGAGCAATCGCATCAACAATGTCTTCGCGCTTGCCATCAATAAAGTGGGTTGCTCCAAATTTTCGGGCGATTGATTCTTTTTCGGGCACAGTATCGATCGCGATGATTGTGGTTGCACCCTGAACACGCAGCGCCTGGATGACATTGAGTCCAACCCCTCCAACACCAAAGACCGCAGCACTTTGTCCGCGCTGAACATTTGCTCTGTTGAAAACAGCACCCATTCCGGTAACTACACCACATCCCACAATGGCCGCAGACGACAACGGCACATCATCGGGAATCTTGACGCACTGCACATCGCGCACGAGCGTGCGCTCAACAAATGCACTCGTCGCTGCAAAATTAAAGATCGGGTTTCCTTCAAAGGTAAAAGGCTGGCTCCAGTTGGCAAGAGTTGCCCGACACGCCGTTGGGCGTCCAGACGCGCAGTACTCGCACATTCCGCACGAAGACAAGGTCGCAATAATGACATGGTCTCCCGGCTTCACATGCGTGACGGCATTGCCGACCGTCGTGACGATTCCGGCTCCTTCGTGACCACACACGCCAGGCGACGGAACAGGGTAGAGGCCACTCATGTAACTGACGTCGCTGTGACAGAGGCCGGCTGCCCCGATTTCAACGATGACTTCGCGCGGTCCAGGATCGCGAACTTGGATTCCCTCAACTAGTCGTGACGTGGTTCCGTCGTAAATGATTCCGCGCATAATGTCCCCCCGTATTTGTCAGTGTGTAGAAGTGTAGGCAAGATGGCCCGTATTACATAGTTGCCGCTCGAGCACGTAGTTCGTACTTGAGAACTTTGCCGCTTGGGTTTGTGGGCAAGGCATCAACCACCACGATGCGCCGAGGCACTTTGTAGTTAGCCATGCGCTCACGGCACCAAGAAATCAGACCATCTGGGTCAATTGTTGCACCTGTTCGTGCCACCACAAAAGCCCAACCCACCTCGCCTTGGCGTTCGTCGGGCACGCCGATGACGGCTGCCTGCGCGATTGAGCCGTGGCCAAGCAATGAGTTTTCGATTTCGGCTGGATATGCATTGAATCCACCCACGATGAACATATCTTTTTTGCGATCAGTGATGTCGATATAACCATTTGCGTCCATCACTCCGATATCACCCGTGTGTAGCCAGCCATCTGAATCGATCGTTTCGGCAGTGGCAACAGGATCTTCGAAATAACCACTCATCACGTTGTATCCACGAGCAACAATTTCTCCAGCAGTGCCGCGGGGTACTTCAAGGTTGTTGTCATCAACGATACGAACTTCGACATCGTGAATTGCTCTGCCACTTGTGGTTGAGATGATCTCAGGATCATCTTCGGGCCGGCACATACTAATTGTTCCGGTGGATTCAGTGAGTCCATAACCAGTGATTATCGTTTTGAAAGTAAGTTCTTCGCGCATTCGCTTAATCATCTCAACTGGCACGGCAGCAGCACCTGTAACTGCGAGACGCAGCGAACTCAAATCAAACTTATCTCGATCTGGATGGTTGAGAATAGATAAATACAGTGTCGGTGGACCAGGCAACATCGTGACTTTTTCATCGCTGACATGTTGTAGTACTGCCGGAACATCAAAGATTGCTTCGGGAATTATGGTTGCACCTTTCAGAAGCGATGCAATGATTCCGGCCTTGTATCCAAACGTATGAAAGAACGGATTCACGATGAGGTAGCGATCACCTTGAGCCAGCCCAATAATAGAAGCCCAGTCTTCGAACACGCGGAGATTTTGTTCGTGTGTTGCCATCACGCCTTTAGGACGACCTGTCGTGCCACTTGTAAAAATAATGTCAGAGAGATCGCTCGCAGAAATACTTGCAACACGTTCGTCTAGTTGTGTCGTTGACACCGTGTTTGCCGCTGACAAAAAATGCGTCCACAACACTGTGTTGTCGGGTGCGTCTCCGCGCAGCACCACAATGGTGGTGAGATCGGGGACATTGGTGTCAGCAGCGCGCAGCATTGTTACGTATTCGTTGCCGAGAAAACCATTGACACAGCACAAGAATCGGGCACGACTGCGAGACAAGGCATAGGCAGCTTCTTCACCTTTAAAACGGGTATTGAGTGGCACAATCACCCCACCAGCGGTGAGCGCACCAAGAGCAGCAATGACCCACTCATGAATATTTGGTGCCCACATAGCGACGCGATCACCGCGAGTGAGTCCTGCGGCCATGAATGCTCGGGCACTGCGCTGAACTTCTTCGACAAATTCTGGGTAGCCCAAACGGATATCGCCGTCGACCAAGGCCTCAACATCGGCGTATTGTGTCGCGCAGTTGCGCACTAATTGGGCAATGGTGCCGTGTTTAAGATCAGCGCGCATCAGGACAGATGTGTGATACCGAGCATCTTGATGGCATTACCACGCAAAACCTTGTACATCACTTCATCTGAAAGATCGGCAGTTTGTTCGGCAGCCAACTTGGCAGTGTGAGGCCATGTGCTGTCGCTATGCGGATAATCACTTTCGTATGTCACATTGTCGACGCCGATGGACTCAATGTTTTTTAGACCAAACGCATCATCAAAAAAGCAACCGTAGACATGCTTCTTGAAGAGTTCACTTGGCAACTCAAAGACTTTGTCTGCGACGCCACCCCATCCGCGATTTTCGCGCCAGACCGTATCGGCACGCTCGAGAATGTACGGGATCCATCCGATTTGTCCTTCGCTGTACGCAATTTTCAAATCAGGGAATGGAGTAAACAGTCCGCTCATGAGCCAATCCACCATACTGAAGCAACAGTTAGCAAATGTCAGCACTGATCCGACAGCAGCCGGCGCATCAGGTGATGTGCTTGGCATTTTTGAGCCAGAACCAATATGCATGTTGATGGTCGTGCCGGTGTCGTTGCAGGCTTCAAAGAACGGCATCCAGTATCCGTTTTCGTCATGAATGCTTGGCAATCCCAAGTTGGCAGGTATCTCACTAAAACACACTGCGTGACAACCACGATCAGCATTTCGTCGCACTTCTTTTGCTGCTGCCACGGGATCCCAGAGTTGCACGATTGTGAGCGGCAACAAGCGACCACCTGAGTTTCCGCACCAGTCTTCGATCATCCAGTCGTTGTAAGCCTGCACGCACAGCGTGGCCAAATCTTTATCGCTTGCCTCTGTAAATGTTTGTCCGCAAAACCGCGGGAAAGTAGGGAAGCACAGCGAAGCTTCGATGCCATTGATGTCCATGTCTTCAAGACGATCTTTAATTAAGTACGAACCAGGTCGCATCGTGTCGTAGGTGATTCCTTTAAGCGTGATGTCATCGCGATCAAAACCCACAGCAGTGTCAAGACGAGTCAGTGGACGACGGAGGTCTTCATAAAACCACCAGTCCACCATTTCGCCCTTGTCACCCTTGTCGCCAGGAATAGCGGTGAACTTTCCGCCAATGAACGACATCTCCTTGACGGTGCGTCGCTCAATGCGCGGTGCCACATCTTGGTATTTTTTTGGGATACGGTCTGTCCACACGGTGGCGGGTTCAATGACGTGGTCGTCAACGGAGATGATTTTAGGTAATTCGCGCATAGGGGCACTGTAGCATTGGTTTCTGACGGTCTGTCAGATCGTAAGTAACATAAGACCCACAGACCATTCAGGGCATTTTAGGCAAAGCGACAGATTAAGACAGATCCGGACAGATCCAGAAAGACGCAGATGGCAACAGACAACGCCTACACCACAATTGGCTACGAGACAGATGGAGCGGTCGGCTGGGTGACGCTCAATCGACCCGCCGCCCACAACTCCTTTAACGAGACCCTCGTGGACGAGATCGAAGATGCCTGGCACCGCCTCGGCGCCGACAACTCCGTGCGTGCAATTGTGTTGACTGCCGCCGGCGATAAAGCATTTTGCACGGGCATCGATCGCACATGGGACGTACCCCAACCCAATGGCCCAATGACAATCAACGACCCAGGCTTGCGCCTCGGGCCAAAGTCAGCAAACTTATGGAAACCCGTTGTCGCAGCTGTCAACGGTATGGCATGTGGCGGTGCGTTTTATTTGCTCGGAGAAGTCGAGACCATTGTGGCAGCAGATCATGCAACTTTTTTTGACCCGCACACCACATATGGCATGACTGCCGCATTTGAACCGATCTTGTTGTACGGACAATTGCCGTGGGGCGAACTCACTCGCATTGCGCTCATGGGAAACCACGAACGCCTCACTGCCAAACGTGCCTACGAGGTGGGGTTTGTTCAAGACGTTGTTCCACTGGAGCAGTTGCACGAAACCGCAAGCCGAATCGCTAGTGCTATCGCATCACAACCAGCGGCCGCAGTGCAAGGCACATTGCGCGCGTTGTGGGCAGCACGCAACATGGCTCGTGCCCAAGCATTGGCGACAGCGCCTCACCTCGTTGTTTTGGGCAACACTCCCGAAGCCGTGGCAGAAGGTCAAGCAATGTTTACAAGCGGCAAACGCATTGAATGGAAGGCTCGCTGACATGGTGCTAGCAAAAGATGCGTTTCGACTAGATGGCAAAAATGTCATCGTCACGGGTGCCGCTAAAGGTCTTGGCGAGGCCATTGCGTTGGCATATGCAAACTTTGGTGCAGCCGTTTTTATTTGCGATCGCGATGAAGACAACATGGAAAGTGTTGCTCGACGTATTCGTGATCTGGGTGCAAACTGTGTCACGGCTGTTCTTGACGTGCGCGATACCAACGCGGTCAATGCGTGGGTTGCTGATCTGCCCCGCATAGATGTGCTTGTGAATAATGCTGGTGGAACTTTTTATTCGTGGGTTCTTGACGTGAACGACAAGGGCCAGCGTTCTGTCATTGATGAAAACTTCACAAGTGTCACTAATTTTATTCGCGCCTGCGTTCCAAAAATGTCACAGGGCGGCTCGATCATTAATGTCACGTCAGTCGAGGCATACCGCGCTGCTCCTGGCTTTGGTATTTATGGCGCAATGAAGGCTGCCGTAGAACACATCAGTCGCACGCTTGCTCTTGAATTGAGCACGCGCAATATTCGGGTCAATACGCTCGCCCCAGACGCGATGCATACTCCCGGTGACGAAGCATTGCTTGTTGGTGATCGTGATTACGGTGCCACTTTGGCGCTGGGGTGGGGTAGCGCAGATGACATCGCAGGTGCGGCTGTGTTCTTGGCATCAAGTGCATCGAGTTTTATTACCGGCACCACTATCCATGTCGACGGCGGTAGCGACGCAGCACGTGGTTGGCGCAAAACAGAAAATGGCTGGGAGCCTTAACGAAGGATCTTGAATCAGGGCGAGACGGCCTACCGTTTACTCGGGAGATGCGGAGTTCCCCAACTAGACTTCATGCCATGACTGAAGCATTTATCATCGACGCTGTTCGCACTCCTGTAGGTCGACGTGGTGGTGGCCTCTCACAGGTTCATCCAGCAGATCTTGGGGCACACAGTATTAAGGCTCTTATTGATCGCACCGGCGTTGATGCCAATGCCGTTGATGATGTTGTCTTTGGCAATGTTGATTCAGTTGGGCCGCAAGCAGGATGCATTGCGCGCACATGTTGGCTCACTGCTGGTTTGCCAGAACATGTTCCGGGCACGACAATCGATCGCCAATGTGGTTCTGCACAACAGGCTGTGCATTTTGCCGCACAAGCAGTGATGAGTGGCACGATGGATCTTGTCGTTGCTGGTGGTGTGCAAAACATGAGCATGATCCCCATTTCGTCGGCGATGTTGGCGGGTGAGGCGCTCGGATTCTCCGATCCGTTTACAGGTTCACCTGGCTGGACAACTAGATATGGCACAGGTGAAGTCAGTCAGTTTGTGGGCGCCGAAATGATGGTGAGCAAATGGAAACTTACTCGTGCAGAGATGGAAGAGTTTGCTGTTGAGAGTCACCTACGTGCAATTAGGGCAATTGCTGAGGGTCGCTTTGAATCACAAATCGAGCCGCTCAACGGCGTGATACATGATGAAGGTCCGCGCGAACCTAACTGGGACAAAATTCGCTCACTGAAAACACTTACACCAGACGGGCAACTCACTGCAGCATGCGCAAGTCAGATCAGCGATGGCTCTGCTGCATTATTGATTGCGAACGAACGCGCTGTCAAACAACACGGCCTCAAGCCGCGTGCTCGCATCCATCACATCAGCGTGTTGGCTGACGATCCAATAATGATGTTGTCTGCACCGATAGCGGCCACCAAAAGAGCGCTACAAAAAGCCGGAATGACCATTGACGATATCGATCTTGTAGAAATCAATGAAGCGTTTGCTCCAGTCGTTATGGCATGGATGCGAGAACTTGGTGCAGATCACGCCAAGGTCAATGTCAACGGGGGAGCGATTGCACTTGGTCATCCACTTGGTGCAACGGGTGCTCGACTCATGACGACTCTGCTGCACGAACTCGAACGCACAGGTGGTCGATACGGATTACAGACAATGTGTGAGGGTGGCGGTCAGGCCAACGTCACCATTATCGAACGCCTCTAGTCTTTTGACTCGCGTCGTGTGCGAAACAACGTAGCAAACGCTGCGTTTTCGCGTGCTCGCGCCGCAATCGAAATATCACCGCGTGCTGCCAGCATGAGTTCTTTTGAAGTGCGTGTGGCGCGACCATCAAAAGATGCAATTTGAAGCGCCGTTTTTAGAGTCTCTTCTTGAAGTACGTCATCTGCAAAGAGGCGCAAGGCGAGTCCGCACTGCACGGCTTCTTCAGCACTCATCCACGAACTCGTGAACAGCAATTCAGATGCTTTTTGCCAGCCCACTCGTTCGGGCAACAGTGCGCTACTGGCGGCTTCTGGCGGCACTCCCATTTCTGAAAACGGCACTCGCATTCGCGCACTTTGCCCAACAAACACAATGTCAAAATGCAAAAGCATTGTTAGCCCAATGCCGGCTGCTGCTCCGTTGACCGCAGCAATAATCGGCTTAGGAAATATCTCAAGAACATCCATCATGCGCGTAAAACCATGACCACCTGCAAACGACACACTGCCAGTTGCCAGCGCAGCCATCTCATGCAGATCCTGTCCCGCACAAAAGGCAGGACCAGCGCCCGTGACCATCACAACATGAACATCGTCATCATTGGCTGCGTCGGTGAGCTCGTCTCCCAAAGCCATATACAGGCTGTGGTCCATCGCGTTGCGGGCTTCCGGTCTGTCAAGCGTCAGAATTCGCACGGCCCCGTGATGGTGAATTTGTAGCATGACAAGTAATGTAGTGGTAACGAGAACAAGGGGCAATGCCATGACCGAACTAGATTTTCAGCCATTTGATTGCGACAACCATTACTACGAAGCAATCGATGCCTTCACTCGACATCTCGATCCAGCACATGGACCGCGGTGCGTTCAGTGGGCCGAGATCGGCAAGCGCAAATACCATGTAGTGGGTGGCAAAATAAGTCGTGCGGTTACGAACGCAACTTTTGACCCCATCGCCATGCCCGGTGCAATGTATGAATATTTTCGGGGCAACCCCAACGGCCGTCAGCCGTGGGAGTTCTTAGTCGACCGCGAGGCAATCCGTCCCGAGTATCGAGATCGTGACGCAAGGGTTGCCACGATCGAAGGATTTGGTCTTTCTGCGGTATGGCTGTTTCCGACTCTGGGAATGTTGTACGAAGAACTTCTGAAACATGATCCGGGTGCTGTGGCCTTGACGTTCACTGCGTTCAACAGATGGGTGCTTGAAGATTGGGGATTCAACTACAAGAATAAAATTTTCGCTGCACCATACATTTCACTTGCCGATCCAGATTGGGCTTGCACCGAACTCGAATGGGCGCTCGCCAATGATGCACGCACCATCGTGATGCGCACAGCAGCACCGATCACTCAGGACGGACAATTCTCGCCGTTTGACACCAAGTTCGATCCCTTCTGGGCGCGGGTTAACGAGTCTGGGATCACCGTTGTCGTGCACGCGGGTGACAGTGGATACTCAACTAACGGATACGCCGAAGACAACTTCAGTTCTTCGTTTAACGGAGGCTTCCGCCCGAGCATTAAGGGATTTGGCATCGAGCGAGCAGCCGGAGATTTCATCATCACTTCAGTCTTTGACAAACTGTTCACGCGGTTCCCCAATATTCGCATGGCGTCTGTTGAAAATGGTTCTGGATTTTTGCAAGATGTTCAAAAAAAACTGTCAAGCACGCACCACAAAATGCCAGGATATTTTCAGGAACACCCAGTTGAGACTTTGCGTCGCAATTGGTGGATCAATCCATTCTGGGAAGACGATGTTGAAGAAGTTGCTCAATTAATGGGTGCAGATCGTGTGTTGTTCGGTAGTGACTGGCCACACATTGAAGCATTGCCGTCTCCTCTAGAAGGAATCAGTGACTACAAGCTGTTTTCCCCGCAAGACCAGAAGCGAATTTTGTTCGACAACGTGACTTCTTTAAATGCTCGTCGACCTGTCTAAAATCACGAGATGATTGATGTACTAAGCGGTCGTCGCATCTACGGAATCCAGTTGCCGATACAGGCGCACAGTGCATATTTCGTTGCAGATTGGGAGCGCACCGCAGGACCAGACGACCTAGCCCGAGTTGCACAAGCCTGCGACAACAATGGCTATGCCTATATCGGAGTCTGTGATCATGTTGCACTTCCCGAGTCAGTGGCTAACAGCATGGGAACCCACTGGATGGATCCGATCTCGACACTGAGTTGGTTGGCAGCGCTCACTACACGCGTTGCATTACTAACGCATGTCTACGTGCTGCCATACCGTCATCCACTTGTGGCAGCAAAACAATTTTCTAATCTTGATTACCTCAGCAATGGTCGTGCCATCTGTGGTGTCGGAGCGGGCCACGTCGAAGCAGAGTTTGCGCATCTTGGTATTGACTTTCATTCACGCGGAAAATCTATGAATGCTTCCATTCCGGTTTTGGCTCAAGCACTTGAGAACGAATTTGTCAGTGGGTTCGGAGCACGACCTCGACCCATGCAATCTCCGCGACCACCGATTTGGGTCGCAGGGTCATCGGCGTCAGCAATTAGTCGCGCAGCCAGGCTGGCTGACGGCTGGTTGCCCCAGGGTCCTGCGTCTCAAGACATGGTTGATGCACTCAACAACGAGCGTCAGTCTGCAGGTCGAACAGGTCCTTTTGTGACTGGACATATCACCCCATTTCTTCATATTGGTACTCCATCCTTTGATGTCGGAGAAGCAACTATTACTGGATCTGCACAACAGATTGCAGAGCGTATTCTGGAAAGTACGCCAGTGGGTGTCAATCAACTACAAGTGCGGTTCAAGGCCCAGTCAGTAACACAATATTGCGAGCAACTTGAGGCCTTTGGTCGCGATGTCGCTCCGCTTTTGACAACAATATAAATCAAAACAATCCGGAGCAAACTAAATGATGCCAAATCCACTTGATGATTACCCAATTCATCAATCATCAGAATCAATGTCACACGTGACTACAAGTGACCGTAATTTCTACGATCGTTACTACTTCAACGGATTCACAAAAGACGGCTCGGTCATGTTCGTCGTTGGAGTCGGAACATACATCAACCTCGGCGTGATGGATGCGTTTGTACTTGTGTCATACAAAGGTCAACATCGCGTCGTGAGGGCATCTCGCGAAGTTGAAGGGGCTAACCGACTGCGCCCATCAGTTGGCCCAATTAGTATCGACGTTGAAATACCCCTCGAGCGTTTGCGTGTGACATGTGAGCCTAATGAATGGGGCATCGAACTTGATGCCGTGTGGAACGGCGCGATGCCTGCGTCAATGGAGCCAAGCCATTACATTCGCGAACACGGCCGTATTATTTTTGATTCATCGCGCCTTGCTCAAACAGGCGGATGGACAGGAACGCTCACAGTAGACGGTACAAAAATGTCACTCACTGATGACAACTGCTGGGGAACAAGAGATCGCTCGTGGGGGATCCGTCCAGTCGGGGAAAGCGAGCCTGCCGGAATACGAGCGAGCGATCCATTTAGTTGGTTCTGGATATACACGCCAATTCGATTCGACGATCATTCATTGCTCATCATCATGCAAGAGCGCCAAGATGGTTCGCGTGTATTAGAGCAAGCAACTCGGGTGTGGGCAGATGGCAGACACGAGTTGCTAGGTCGTCCAGAGCACAAACTCACATTTCAAACGGGAACACGATTGGCAACAGGCGGAACAATCACCGTGCAACCACATGGCCAAGCACCACTCACAATCACGGCAGAACCAATGTTGCCAGTGCACATCGGCATCGGCACCGGATACGGATACGACGCAGACTGGCGACACGGCATGTATCAAGGTCCACTCAAAGTAGAAGGTGTACATATTGATCTCACCACGCCAGAGGGTGCCGCCCGAATGTTTGGAATCTGTGATGCATCGGCAAAATTCACATACGCCGACAAGCATGGCACGCATGTTGGGTACGGACTTTTCGAGACGATGGTTATTGGCCCACACGACCAATACGGATTCACTGACATGTTGGATGGGTTTGCTGGCTGATGATACGTCAAAACAATCTCGCCGACTTTTTTGAAATTGTTGCGGATGCTGTTCCGGATCGACCAGCCATCATCACAAACGAAATCGAGTTGACGTATTCCCAACTTGATGATCGCATCACGCGATTAGCGAATCATTTGCTGTCAATCGGAATCAAGCGCGGTGACTGGGTCGCCGTGCATGCAATGAATCGCCATGAGTGGGTTGAAGCATTTTATGCTTGCGCAAAAATTGGTGCCGCGGCAGTCAATGTAAATTATCGTTATCTTGAAGAGGAGTTGCGATACATCTACGACAATGCCGACTGCGTGGCAGCCATCGTTGCTCCTGAATACCTTGATGTCGTTCGATTGATACAGGCGAGTCAGCCACGACTCAAAAATATCTTGGTAATGGGCCCCGAGTACGAAAAAGCAATTGCGGATGCGTCGCCCGTGCGCAATTTTGACCAACGTTCTGGTGACGACGTCTATGTTCTATACACCGGTGGCACGACTGGCATGCCAAAGGGTGTCGTATGGCGCAGTGAAGACATCGCCTTGGGCGCAATGAACAGTGCGCGCCAGAAGCAACCAATCAACACTCCAGAACAGCTCGGTCAAGAAGCCGCCGCCGCACCAGCCGGAATGCGCCTGATGGCGATTGGCCCCATGATGCATGGCGGTGGACAATGGCTGATGGGCAACGCATTTGTTGCTGGTGGAACGCTAGTGCTGTACACCCTTGCGCGTTTTGATGCACACGCGATATGGGCTTTAGCTGAGCGCGGCAAAGCAAACTCCATCAGTACGGTTGGCGACGCAATGGCTCGTCCACTAGCCGAAGCACTTCTTGAAGTGCCGCCAAAAAAATATGATCTGTCCAATATGTTTAGCGTTGGCAACGGCGGAGCACCCCTTACATCTGCAGTACGCGAACAGTTGCGTCAAGCATTGCCAAACATATTGATTCTTGACAGTTTTGGTGCCTCTGAAACAGGCGCAGCAGGATCAAAGATGGATGATGGGGCAGCGCAGACTGTTTTGCGATTCGATGTCGGACCCGATTGCACTGTTCTTGATGACAACGGCAATGAGTGTGCAATTGGTGTAGTGGGCCGACTCGCCCGAAGCGGCTATATCCCTTTGCGCTATCACAAAGACGAAGTGAAAACTGCTGCAACATTTCCCGTCTACAACGGCAAGCGCTGGGTGGTGCCAGGGGATGCTGCCTTTCTTGAAACGCCAGGCGTTCTCACATTGCTTGGGCGCGGTTCACAGTGCATCAACTCCGGTGGTGAAAAAATCTATCCAGAAGAAGTTGAGCAGGCGCTCATGCAGCATGGCAAGGTCTTTGATGTCGTTGTCGCCGGAACACCCAATGAACGCTGGGGCCAACAAGTCACGGCTCTTGTTCAATTGCGTCCAGGTTCAACAGCATCTATTGAAGAACTCCGCGAACATTGTCGACGACTTATCGCTGATTACAAAGTGCCCAAAGAGATTTTCTTTGTGCCTCTTGTGCAGCGCACTCCAGTTGGCAAGGCTGACTACAAATGGGCAGTCGCTCAAGCAACCCTTTTGGCTAAGCCCTGAACTTTGCCCAGTCGTCAGGGCTGCGACCAAGTTCTTTCAAGCGCACCATCACAGGGATAGGTGGCTCGATTTCTCCGCCTGCGCGCAAAGTTGCAACAGTGTCGCCGTCTTCTGACCACACATGACACGTGTTGAGGTTCATGGCAAAGAGATTCTCGCGTTGTTCTGGAGTCATCTGTTCTTTGGAGATATTCATTGACTTATCTTCGCGTGCACTTGCAATGCGCATCGACCACGCACACTGGATTGCTACGGGTGCCATTGCCGAGAGTAGGGCAGTGACGTGAGTGCAACCACGCGGACCGCCAAACAACTCACGTACTTTATGGGTGAACCCACGCGCAATCGAAAGACCAACGAGTCCTTGATAGTGATTGACGATTCCGGTGCACTCTGTGTGTGGATGACTCTCAAACACCACTTGGGCGCTTTGGATGACCATCGACGGAAACGAGATTTCGATGTCGACAATCATGTGATGAATCGTGAGTGGTTCTGTATCGTCTTCTAAATACAAACCATGCGGCTTGTCATCGCGCACCATTCCGCGGAGTAACACGCAGTCGGCAGATTTACGAAACGCACGAACCTCATACCTGCGATTGTGCAGTTCCATGTATTCGGGATTAGGTGGAAAATTGTCTTTCATGAATCAGTTGCCGACCAATGCAGCACCAAGGCGACGCAGGGAAGGTGTTCCTGAACCCAATTGCAGCTCCATTTGTTTTGCTAACAAGTAATAGCGATAGAGCGGGTAGTCCCGATCAACTCCCATGCCACCGTGCAAGTGATGAGCAGCGCGAACAACGCGTTGTGAACCTTCTGCCGCCCAGTATTTGGCAGATAGGAGTTGTTCGTCGGCTGGAATGCCCTCTGATAGGCGCCATGCAGACTGCCATGCTGTTAATCGCACTGCTTCTGTGTCGATGTATGCGTCACCAGCACGTTGACTTACTGCTTGAAGCGAAGCAATTGGTTTTCCGAATTGATGACGAGTGGTGGTGTAGGCGGCAGTGAGTTTGAGTGCTTCTTGGCACAGGCCAGCAGCCATCATGCATGTGCCAACACTTGCGATTCGCAGAAGTTGCAGCATTGCATTCATGTCACCGATTTTTTCAGCAGGAGATTCATTGAACTCCAACATTGCTTCTGGTGTTCCAGTCGTTGTGTCTTGGCGCGTCACCGTGAGACCTGGCGCCTGAGCATCAACTGCGTACAGACCATTTTGTGTTGTGACCACAAATCTGTGAGCAATTGTTCCGGCAGGCACGCAGATCTTGGTGCCGGTTAGACGATCATTGGCAACGCGCAGCGCTGGCTCATATGGGTCACCCGATGGTTCATGAATTGCGGCCGTGACAATGATGTCTCCGCTGGCAACACCTGCCAGCAGGTCGTGACGACCCGCACTCACAAGGGCGGGGATACCCAAAGCCATGACTGCAAATGCTGGAATTGGTGCAGCAGTGCGGCCTACTTCTTGCAGAACAGACGCAACTTCTAAAAATCCCAAACCGCCACCGCCATCAACTTCGGGAATCGCGATGCCGACGCAACCAGATGTCGCCAGAGTGCGCCATAGCGCCATGTCAAAACCCGAGTCACTCGCCAATGCATGCTTGACGCGTTCAACAGTGGTGCCATCACGCAGAATTTGCGCGGCGAGTGCTTGGAGTTCTTGTTGATCGGAAGTCAGTGAAAAATCCATTAGCGAGCACTCCTTGGAAAGCCAAGTGAGAACATTGAGATGAGGTCGCGTTGGCTTTCATTCGTTCCGCCACCAAAAGTGAGAATCAACATTCCGCGATACGACGATTCAAGGCGCGATCTCAGAATTGCACCTGGCGTGCCATCCATCAGATATCCGGCTGGTCCGAGGATTTCAAACAACAAGCGGAAACTGTCAAGGTAGCCCTCGGTGCCAAAGACCTTGATCGCGCTGCAATGACCAATGTCAAGTACTCCCTGCGTAGCTTCCCACGCACTTTGCCAGTTCATCAGTCGCAAAACATCAATGGTGGCAAAAACACGCGCGAGATTAATCTGCACCCACTCTTGGTCGGCAACACGACGGCCGTCGGGCATGATTGTTTCTGTTGCCCAGGCTCGAATATCGGTAAAGGCACGTTCGACGATTCCGGTCGAGCACAAAGTGACACGCTCGTGATTAAGTTGGTTGGTGATCAGTGTCCATCCCTGGTTTTCATCACCAATTCGGTTTGCCACCGGCACTCGAACATTGTCAAAGAACACTGCGTTGATGTCGTGCTCGCCAATCAGACGCAATGGTTGACGCGTGATACCAGGAGTATTCATCGGCACAATAACAATGCTGATGCCTTTGTGTTTTTTCCATTTCTCGCCAGCAGGTGTCTCCGCTTCAGTTGGGCCCGTTCGCACTGCAAGCCAGCAATAGTCGGCATCACTCGAGAGTGACATCCACATCTTTTGACCATTAATGACGTATTCGTCGCCGTCACGAACTGCCCGAGTTTGTAGTGATGCGAGGTCGGTGCCTGCGCCTGGTTCGCTGTAGCCGATGCAGAAATGGATATCTCCTGCCAACACCTTTGGCAAAAAGAAATCTTTTTGTTCTTGGGTTCCGTAGTTCATGATGGTCGGGCCGACTGTATTGATCGTGAGCATTGGCACTGGTGCACCCGCACGCATGGATTCGTCGAAGAAAATAAATTGCTCAATCGCCGAGCGTCCTTGTCCACCAAATTCTTTTGGCCAACCGATGCCAGCCCAACCGTCTGCACACATCTGTTTCCAGACGCCGCGCATCGCAGGACCCACGCCGTGTCCGTTGGCGAGAGCCGCCACGGTGTCTGCATCAAGAAGTCTGTCGTAGTACGAGCGCAGTTCTTTACGCATTGTTTCTTGTTCGGAGGTGTATCCAAGTTCCATCTGTTTCCCTTTAGGCATGCGAGCAAGTGTTAGCAATAGAGTATCGGACGCTTATGAAATTGCCCGAGGCGAGAACTACGATTCAGGTATGAAACTTGGATGGCACATCGGATACTGGGGACGCTCGATGCCCCAAGGAATACCAGAAACAATTCGAATGGTCGAATCACTCGGATATGACTCAGCCTTCACTGCCGAATCATGGGGGAGTGACGCTATTTCGCCACTTGCTTGGTGGGGTTCACAAACGAGCACTATTCGACTCGGCACAAACATCGCCCAAATTTCTGCGCGCACACCTACCGCGACGGCAATGGCTGCAATCACGATGGATCACCTGTCCGGTGGTCGCTTTTGTTTGGGTCTTGGCGTGAGTGGCCCGCAAGTTGTCGAAGGTTGGTATGGACAACGCTTTAACAAACCACTTGCTCGCACCCGTGAATACGTAGAAATCATTCGTAAAATTTTGGCACGCGAAGAACGACTGACTCACGCAGGCCCTGAGTATCCGATTCCAGCGATCGGCGGAATGGATCTGGGCAAGGCACTCAATGTCATGACGCATCCAGTGCGCCAAGATCTGCCAATTTTTATTGGCGCCGAAGGTCCTAAGAATGTCGCCCTTGCCGCCGAAATAGCAGACGGTTGGTTTCCGATCTTCTATGCGCCACGCCATGAAGAGCTGTACCTCTCGCACCTCAAGGAGGGTTGGTCGCGGCCCGGTGCACGCACAACACCAGACAAGTTTGAAATCTTGCCAACAGTAAATGTGAGCATTAATGATGACATCGAAAAGGCTTACGATGCGATTCGCCCAACGATGGCATTGTACGTAGGTGGCATGGGCGCCCAAGAGATGAACTTTCATGCGGATGTTTTTCGTCGCTTGGGGTACGAACAAGCGGTTGACAAGATTCAAGATCTGTTCTTAAACGGCAAACAACCAGAAGCGATCGCGTCTGTTCCAAACGAAATGATTGATGAAATTTGCCTCGTCGGTTCTCGAGCAAAAATCAAGCATGACCTAGAGGCCTGGAAAGATAGTCGCGTCACCACCATTGTGTTGGGCGGAAGCCCTGCAACTCTGCGAGCAATGGCAGAGTTAGTGTTCGACTAGTTCTCTAACTGTGTGATTTCTCGATTGCCGCAATTAGGCGATCGGTCTCGCTGCGCTGTTCGTGAACAAAACGAACCATCCAAAAGCGAATAAAGCGCCCCATTGAATAGCGCAAGAACAACGCAGTGCCCGCGATGACGAGCACTAATCCAACGAGACTTCCGGTGGCAATAGCAGCAACTTGATCAGCGGTATTGGTGGTTCCGCTCGCCATCGCTCCGCCCACGACGCCAAGACCAACTCCCGCAACCAACATGATTGATCCGATGAGCAACAGCCAACGCTCGCTGTCGCCCTTTGCGCCGCGCAATTTAAGTTCGGCAACTTCTTCAGTGAATTGAGTGATTCGTTCTTCGTTCATCTGGGTCCTGACCTGGTGTGTGGGGGCTAGATGTCAGATTACTTTGTCCCAAGGTAGGCGCTCGACAGAGTGGCTTCATCCACGTCACTGGCGTTGCCTGAGAACCGCACATGACCATGAGACATGACGACTGCAGTATCTGCGATTCCGAGCACGGTGCGGGCAAATTGTTCGATCACGAGCACTGAGACTCCCTCGGCAGCGATGGCTTGTACCTGTTCGTACAGATCGGCAACCACGATCGGGGCAAGCCCCATTGACATTTCATCCAACATCAGCAAGACAGGATCGGTTGCTAAACCGCGAGCCAATGAAAGCATCTGCTGCTGACCACCAGACAATGTTCCGGCAAGTTGAGTTCGACGCTCAGCCAAGATAGGGAAACGCGCAAAAGCACGTTCTTGGATGACCGAGACAGCGAGTCCTTTTCTGGCAGCCATCTCCAGATTCTCGCGCACGGTGAGATTGGGGAAGATCCCGCGTCCTTCCGGAATTGTGCACACGCCGAGTCTGGCAAGTTCGCTCGCAGCGGCTCCAGTGAGGTCGTGTCCAGCAATGTGGACGGAGCCTTGCGTCGGACGCATTAAGGCGCTGGCAATTTTGAGAACCGTACTTTTTCCGGCACCATTTGGTCCGAGCAATGCCATGACTTCTCCGCGACGCACGGTGATATTGACATCGTGCAGTACCGAAATAGCGTCGTAGCTCGCACTGATGTTTTTGAGTTCAAGAATAGGTTCGCCTATTGCACTCATCGCACTGCTCCGAGATATGCATCAATGACGCTTGGGTTGTGTTGAATCTGTTCAGGAGTTCCGCTCGCAATAACATTCCCGAGATCTAACACATGAATTTGATCGCATACCTTCATGATCAAACTCATGTCATGCTCGACAAGCATGACAGCGATGCCCAGCGACTTCAGTTGCTGCAACAAAACGCCGAGTTGTTGAGTTTCGACATCATCTAAACCAGAGGCGGGCTCATCAAGTAAGAGCAATCGCGGACGCCCGGCAAGTGCACGCGCAACTTCGAGCAAGCGTGCTGATCCTGTCGGTAGTTCTCCGGCAATCGTGTCGGCACGGTCAGTGAGACCAAGAAGTTCGATCTGTTCGCGCGCAACGGCATGCGGATTGCTGACGCGAGCGAGTTCGGCAGCAACAAGAACATTGTCAAAAACTGACAAAGTTGTGAAGAGTTCAAGGCGCTGAAAGGTACGTCCGATCCCCATGGCACTTCGTTTTTGAGTGGGGACGCCATTGATTTCTTCATTGTCAAGCAGCACAACACCTGTTGTGGGCTGACGGATTCCGCAGATCACATTAAAGAGGGTTGTTTTGCCCGCTCCATTGGGGCCAATGAGTCCAGTGATTGAATCTTTTTGCACATCAAGGTCAACGCCCGACAATGCCATGACACCGCCAAAGCGAACAGCAACACTGCGAACCTCAAGAAGAGCGGTCATGGCACCACCTTGATTGCGCGATCAGACTGTGACAACTCTTCGGGAGTAAAACCAGTGAGTCCCATTAAATCTGGTGATGACTTTGATGTTGGCGCAACGGGAGTGTGGACACGCCGTATTGCATTACCAACAACTACAAACAACACGATGATTGCCAACAATCGTCCACCGGTTGGCACAGCGTCAAAGATGTCGTCAAAGAATGCTGCAATACCCATTCCGACCGCAGCGATAAGAAGACAAAACACACGGGATCGTCCAGAGGTGACAGCGAGTGCTGGCAGGTTGGGCACAATTCCTAGACCCCAGATGACGAGCGCGGCAAAAAATCCCCAATGCGAAATAATGTCGACAGATGTCAGCAACCAGAGTGCGCCGATACCGCTGAGTGCGGTGAGAAGTGATTGTGGATGCGACGTGACGGGGCGAAACCCGGTGGCAATCTGCGAGGCTGTTCCGTTGGGATTACGTCCCATACTGAGCCCGATCAGGCCAGGCATGACTTGCGTGATTTTTGAGACCGACGGGACAATTGAAGCCAGGACAGTGTTAGACCCGAGCAGCATTCCGCCAAAAAATGCACCACCGATCGAGCCGACACCGCTGACGATTGCCAACAACAGGATTGGAAGACTGCGATCGAACGTGTAGTTGTCTGGTGCAACCTTGCCCGCGTCAAGTGCTCCGGCAAGAGATGCGATTGCCGCACTCATTGCAAACGCCAATGCCTTCGTGCGCACCAAGTTCATGCCCAATGTGGCTCCTGCAAGTGGCGAATCTTTCATTGCTACAAACTGACGTCCCAATGAACTTCGTCGCAGTGCTACGAGTAGCAACCCGACCACGGCGAACGCCACAGACAAGAAAATTGCTTTTGGTCGAGGCTGTGAGAGATCTACACCAGGTATGCGCAATGGTGGCACTTCAGCAACACCGTTGGAAAAAATTTTCCCTTGGTTAAACACCAAGATTGACACCAGCAATGCGAACGCTCCCGTGGCAAGTGCTAAATAAATGCCTTCAAGTCGCAATGCAGGTAATGCGACGACTGCTCCGATGAGCGCCACAACCACGACAACTGCGATCAATGAGACGACGTTTCCGTCTCCGGGCATTTTGGACATCAGCACCGCGCCAATGCCGGCAAATGTCAATGGTGCGAGCGATACCAAACCGGCATAACCCGTGAGTGGGACAAGACTCACGACTGCAAGGGCCATAATGAGCGCTTGTATGAGATAGATCGTGTTTGAGCGAGTCATCATGCCGGTCACAGCAATTGAACCGATGACCAAAACCGCTGCTCCCAAAATTGCGGTATTCCATTGTGGAATTGCCGAACGCTCACGCACTCGCGCAGCACCAGCTCGTAATTTGGCTTGCGGCAATAACATAAGCAAAAGGAAAAGGAAAATTGTTGGAGTGGCCTGTCGCAAGCCAGAAGTGGAGAAGCCACCGATTGTTTCGGGGAACCACGATTGTCCTTGGCCCCATAGTAAATATGCTTCGGTTAAACCCAGAGCCATTGCTCCTAAAAAGGTGAGTGGCAAACTTTTAAGCCTGCCAAAGATTGCTGCGGCATAAGCATTGATGACCAGCAATGTCAGCGGCACCACATTGAGTTGAACCTCGGCGGCGAGCAAGATGCCGGCGAGTCCAGCTAACGATGCGCCAAGCGCCCAAGATGCACTTGCGATGCGCGCAGGTCGCGCACCGTTGAGTTCGGCCAAACTGCGGTCATCGACAACGGCTCGCATTTGTATTCCTAGGCGAGTCTTGTACAACAGGATTCGCAGACCCCCTGCCACTACTACTGCTGCGATAAGAGCAATGATTTTATTCCAACCAACATTGACGCCGAGGACACTCACGTTGTTGCCATCAAAGAATCCACGAAACGGTTGACGGTTTTCGGGTGGCCAGATCCATGTGGCAATGCCGATAAACGCGGCCATTAACGCGACAGTCGCCGTGAGCCGAGTGACCTCAGTTGCCTGTGCGAGACCACGAAGAGCAACTCGATCGATAACAAGGCCCAGTGTTGGACAGAGCACGCCCAAAATGGCGATGAGTGCAATTGGGGCAGACCATCCCCATTCAAATCGAACTTGCCAGTAAGAAAATGCGGCAATCATTCCGATTGCACCGTGGGCAATATTAAACACGCCAGACGTGACATACGTGACGACGAGGCCACTTGATGCAAGGGCGTAGATTGCTCCAGTCGTGAGACCAATAACTGTATATGCGACGAGTTGCTGCATGTTTGTAGTGTCGCCAGCGAGTGCTGTGGCTAGTTAGTTCGGTCGACTTGTGTCAATGCCTGGCGTTGCGTCTCCGTACGAGCCAGTCAGATTGGCAACTCCATCTTCGTCACAGTGCCAACCTTTGCCATTGTCGTCTGCGCTACCAAGCGCAGGGAACAGGCGTGTCCACTTGCCGCCTTGCAATTGCATCAGAGTGCCACATTTAGGGGGAGTGCCTGCACTCGGGTTTGTCTCTGTGTGCAAGCCGCCAGCAGTCCATGACGTAATTTTTTTTGCTTGGGCAAGCACGCACTCGCGCTCAATGACATTGTTGTTGGTCTTGACACACTCGTTTACTGATTGGGCAAACATGAGATAGGCCGAGAATGTCTGCAGACCGAGACCAGCAATCTTGCCACTTGGATTGTGTTTCTTCATGATGGCCAGGAAATCAGTCATTGCAGGAAAGTTTGCACTCTCTTCGAACGGTGAATACACCGTTCGTGCTATGAGCCCGTCAGACATTGGCCCAAGATTTTCAAGTGAAGAGTCATAGAAGTTTCCGTCGTTGAAAATAACGTTTGGCTTGTAACCAATCTCTTGCATTGCTTTAAGCAATGGGATGATTCCGGGAGGTGATCCGACAAAAGACATCGCCGTGATTCCCTTGTCCTTGAGTTTTTGTGCAAACGGCGTCCAGGATGCTTCACCAGCCGAGTTGTACTCAATGATGTCTACCGAATCAAAGCCACCGACAATTTCCATGGTTTCTTTGAGACTTTTGGCAACGTTCAAAGTGGTTTCGAAGTTTCCGGCAAGGATGGCGGTCTTTTTGATGTCTTCGGCATGATTCTTCTTGAGATACAACAACCAACTTGTTGGTTTCACTTGTGCCGGATTGGGGATGGGTTGAATTTTGCCGTTTGAGCCAGATTTTGCCGATGTCACTGTGTACGCAGCAAAGTCAATCATCTTGCATTCATGAAAACGCGGGAACTCTTGATTGTCAAAGACCAATCCACCACCCACCATTGCAAATGCGCTTGCGCAGATCTTCTCCATCGCCGCAGGCACCTGAAACAACGCGGCATCAATTTCAATCAGTTCGAGTGGCACGCCCTGGATGCCACCTTGTTCGTTGCACCAGCCGACAAAGCCCTTAGCAGCATCTTCAAGTTCGATGTCAAGACCAGGGGTAATGGTGAAGCCCTTATCTGTTGCAGCTGTCACTTTGAGCGTTGGTCCGCCGTTTTGAGTGGCGTCAACTGTGGCAGTGCCTTTTCCGCACGGACTATCCATCGTGCCGAATGTGACAGCGTCAGAACCAGCTTCTGTCGAGTCAACTGGAACGCTCTGCGCGGTGGAGTCAGTGGTGGCGCCGTCGCTTGAGCCACTAGCCGAGCATGCACTGAGTGCTACGAGCGTGACAACTCCAGCGATTCCAAGAATTCTTCTCATGGTGTCCCCCTTTAAAAAAAATCTGCGTGACCAAAATCTATCAGTTTCTGACACCATGTCAGAAACTCAGCATGTGCTAAAAAATAAGGCGTGGCAGCCCCAGGTACACCTCCCATAATTGCAACGGTTGGCCCCGATGGCTCGTTGATGGCGCCACTTCGCTTGTTCTATCCCTACGACCGTACGGTGGGCGCAGTCATAGGACGTTTTTTAACATCGCTCGCTGCAAAAAAGATTGAAGGAACTCGAGGAGTTGACGCAAGTGTTCATGTTCCGCCACTTGAGTTTGATCCCGCCACCGGAGTAGCACTCACAGAATGGGTTGCTGTTGGCGATACCGGCCTCGTGCTGACGTGGAGTTGGCAGCCAGAGCCATTTGCAGACAACACATTGCAACAACCATTTGCTTGGGCACTCATACTTCTTGACGGAGCAGATACCCCGATGTTGCACGCAGTTCGTGTCGCTTCTGTGAGCGAGATGTCAACTGGTATGCGCGTGCGAGCAGTGTGGGCAGCCGAACCAACTCCATCCATCACGGCAATCATGTGTTTCGAACCAGAGAGCGCTCATGGCTGACGACATCTTGCGCATTCGCACACCAATTGGCATTGATTACACATGGTCGTCTGGACCTGGATCAGTTGTATATATGCGTGGTCTTGAGAACGGCAAACTCATAGGGAGACGATGTCCTGCTTGTGAACTCGTGTACTTTCCTCCACGAAACGGGATATGCCCGAGATGCGGAGTATTGCTTGCTGCCGAAGTAGAAGTCGGCCCGCGCGGAACCATCACTACGTTTTGCATTGTCAATGTTCCCTTTCTTGGCCAGACAATCAAGATCCCTTATGTCGCAGCAACAATTCTTCTTGATGGTGCCGATATTGGCATGCAACATCTGATTCAAGAGTGTGAAGCCGCCGATGTACGCATGGGAATGCGAGTAGAGCCTGTTTGGAAAGATAAGTCAGAGTGGACGCCGTCATTGGAGAACATTCTGTATTACAAACCAACTGGTGAACCAGATGCAGATTTCGACGTGTATGCGAGGCATCTGTAATGCGTGACGTTGCAATTGTTGCCTACATCGAAGGTCAAAACACCTCAGCGACGACCCTGAGTCCGGTGGAGATGATTGTGCCTGTCGTGCACGAAATCCTGAATCGTGCAAATGTTCAGCGGAGCGATATTGATTTTTGGTGTCACGGAAGTTGTGACTACATGACAGGTCAGCCATTTAGTTTTGTTTCTGCTGTCGATGCACTGGGTGCATGGCCACCAATCATGGAGAGTCACGTCGAAATGGACGGTGCATGGGCACTGTACGAGGCGTGGGTAAAAATCCAAACCGGAGAAGCTAATACTGCGCTTGTGTTTGGCAATGGTAAATCATCTGCAGGAGACATGAATCGCGCGCTGACATTGCAACTTGATCCGTATGTTGTCGCTCCGCTATGGCCCGGATTTCGTTCGCTTGAGGCAATGGGTGCGCGCGCAGCAATTGACGCCGGAACTGTGACAGAACGTCAAATGGCAGATGTTGTGTCGCGAAGTTTGCGAGATGCCGCCGACAACCCCAATGTGTTGGCTTACGGATATCGCGACGCTGACGAGTTGCTTGACGAGCCAATGACCGCAAATCCATTGCGCGCGCATGACTGCCCTGCAATGGCAGACGGGGTGGCTGCGATCATTATGACCACTGCAGACAGAGCACTAGAGATGTGTGATCGGCCAGCATGGATTCGTGGCATCGATCATCGGATTGATTTTCAAAACCTTGGATTACGAGATCTCAGCAGAAGCAATTCAGCGGCACTTGCTTCGTACCATGCTGGCGTGACCAAGGACAAAGTTGATGTTGCCGAACTTCACGCCACGTATAGCCATCACGAAATCATCTTGGCGCAATCAATGGGCATAGATCGCTCGACTACGCGCATGATGCCAAGCGGTGGTGCACTCGTTGCTAATCCACTCATGGCCGCCGGACTAGCGCGCTTTGGTCAAGCCGCCAGACAAATCTTTAAGGGCAATGCCGATCGCGCTGTTGCGCATGCGGCTCAGGGTGCTTGTCTGCAACAAAACATCGTTGCTGTACTGGAAGGTAACTAATGGCGCTTCATCGTTGTGCAGTTGTTGGAGTTGGCCAAACTCATCACACCTCGTGTCGCGGTGATGTGAGTATTGCTGGGCTTGTACGCGAAGCAGTTGATCGAGCTTTACTTGACGCCAACATGACACTGGCCGACATTGACGCCATCGTCATCGGAAAAGCACCAGACATGCTCGAAGGCGTGATGATGCCCGAGTTGTGGCTGACCGATTCATTAGCGGCAAGCGGCAAGCCGTTATTTAGAGTGCACACTGCCGGCAGCGTTGGTGGATCGACAGCAATTGTGGCTGCCCAACACGTGATGTCAGGTCTGCACAAACGAGTGCTCACGATTGCATTTGAAAAACAAAGTGATGGCAACGCCATGTGGGCCCTGTCTGTTCCGCTGCCGTTCAGCATGCCGGTTCACGCAGGTGCTGGCGGATATTTCTCGCCGATTGTTCGTAGTTATATTCGGCGATCCGGAGCGCCTAGTCATATCGGAGCAATGGTCGCAGTGAAAGACCGCACGAATGCCCTGAAAAACCCATATGCACATCTTCATGAAGACCACTGGACGCTAGAAAAAGCCATGGAGTCACCAATGTTGTGGGACCCCATCCGTTTTGTTGAGACCTGTCCATCAAGTGATGGCGCAATCGCATTGGTGTTAGCCAGTGAAGACGTCGCAGACAAGATGCCGGGCAAGAAAGCATGGGTGCACAGCACGGCAATGCGCAGCGAACCAACAATGTTTGCTGGACGCAATCAAGTGAGTCCTCGAGCCGGAGAAATGTGTGCAGAAGATGTTTTCCGTAAGGCCGGCATCACCGACCCGCTCAAGCAAATAGATGCAGTTGAGATGTATGTGCCATTTAGTTGGTTTGAGCCGATGTGGCTTGAAAACTTAGGCTTTGCGCCTAAAGATCAAGGATGGCGTTTTGTCGAAGACGGAGTGACAGAGATGACTGGCGCGTTGCCTGTGAATGCTTCAGGAGGCGTGTTGTCATCTAATCCAATTGGCGCATCAGGAATGTTGCGATTCGGCGAAGCAGCACTACAGGTGATGGGTAAAGCGGGCGAGCATCAGATCGATGGTGCACGCACTGCACTCGGTCATGCCTATGGCGGTGGTTCGCAGTTTTTTGCTATGTGGGTTGTTGGCTCAGAGAAAAACTAACTCGCCAAAAAACTCAACAACAATGCGGCTAGTTCTAGCGGAGTATCTCCCTGCACGCTGTGTCCTGCTTCTTGTACATGCTCAACTCGAGTGTGTGGTGCTCGTCGCAATAACTCGGCTTCGTCTTCGTCGCTCACTACGCTCTGCGAGCGCATTCCTCGTACAAACATCAACGGCTTGCCGTATGCGTCAAAGACATCCCACAATGTTGCCGTATCTGGTCTCTTGAGTTCTCCTTCAATTTGGGGCAATGGGGGAGCATCGTCGCGTCGATACCGCCAGACCCACGAGCCGTCAGCAATCTGGAGCGCATTATGCAAGATGCCGCGTCGCATCGAACTCATTGTTCGGGTTGGGTTGAATTGCATCGTTCGCTCCAGCAACTCTTCAAATGACGGAAACGTTGCTGGACCATTAACAAAGTCGGTGATCGCTTTTGTTTTTTCTTGATTGATTCCCGGCGTGACATCTACTAACACCATCTTTGGCACTAATTCGGAACTATCTCTCGCCAATGCCATCGTGGTCATCCCACCGAGTGACATTCCGACAATCATTTGAGCGTGCGGTGCAAGTGCACGAATGACGGTGGCAATATCGTTGGCATTTTGAGCCAACGGCATCGCAGAAGCATCGTAAGCGCCAGCGCTATCGCTGTGTCCATGACCGGGCAGATCGATGCACAGCACGGCGATACCCATCGCCAAAGCAACGGTGTCCCACGTATGCGCATTTTGAGCACCTCCATGTAAAAACACAATGGTTGGTGATTCATCTCCCCAGACCAGGGTAGACAATCGGCGATCCACGGAACACTGCACAAATTCACGCCGCACCAAAGGTGGGGCAGCGTATGGAAGACCATATTCCGAGGCATTCTCATGAAACATTGAAAATTCGTCGTATTGCACGCGCTCTGTCATGGGATGAGCGTAGTTTCCCCGATAGACAAGAACACATGGCAAGTGACCATATATATATCCGCGGACTGCGAGTGATGGCCCTTATTGGGGTTCTTCCCGCAGAGCGTCTTGCTCCACAGCCTCTACAAATAGACGTAGAGATGGATGTCAACCTCGCCGTCGCTGGTCAGACCGACGACTTAGGAGACACCGCCAATTATGGGGCCATTGCCGATGCAATCGCCGCATTAGTGCGAGCGTCAAGCGACATCTTGTTAGAGCGTCTCATTGCTCGCATTGCAGATTGTGTTTTATCGTTCGATCATGTCGCGGCCGTGACTGTCACGCTCACCAAATTGCAACCTCCAATTGATGAAGACATTGATTCCACTGCTGTCTCTATTACTCGTACTCGCCAAACCGTAAACCCAACGGTTCGACACCGGGCAATTGTGGCTCTGGGCACCAACATCGGTGACCGTGTGGCCCACTTACGGTTTGCGCTTGATCACCTTCCAGGAGTTGTAACAGAGTCTCAGGTCTTTGAGACAGATCCAGTGGGTGGTCCACAAAATCAAGATGCATATCTCAACATGGTGGTTGCGCTAGACACTCATCTCGATCCGTATGCATTGTTGCGGTTGCTCAACGCTGTTGAGGCCCAAGCACATCGTGAGCGCACTATTCATTGGGGTCCGCGAACACTTGATCTTGATATTTTGTTCTACGACAACATCACAATCAACGATGACCTGCTCACTATCCCACATCCGCGTCTTCATGAAAGACGTTTTGTTCTGCAGCCATTAAGTGAAATTGCGCCTGAACTTTGTCCACCAAAATGGGACACAACTGTAGAAGCAGGTGGAGTGCACGCACGTGGCTCATTGCACAATCTGATCTCGACAACAGAGCGCTAACTCAGCCGATGAATATCGCACTGCTTGTTCCTGCCCTCAATGAGGAAAGTGCTATCGCGCGAACCGCAGGAGTGATGTGTCAAGCACTTGGCGCAGGCATTGTGCAACAAGCAGTTGTCCTTGACTCTGGCAGCACCGACAACACTTCTCAAATTGCACTACAGCACGGCGTTGATGTACTTGACGTCTCTCGACAGTGCACAGAAGTAGGCACTGTTTTGGGCAAAGGTGATTCGCTCTGGCGTGGGGTTGCCACAATTTCTGCTGATGCTTATGTTTTTCTTGACGCGGATCTAGGCAATATTTCCGTGCATCATGTAGAGCAACTCGTCTCTGCGTTAGCCAAGACATCAACAATGTTCGTCAAATCATCTTTTCATCGTGTTGACTCCGAAGGAAGGTCGCGCGCTATTCCAGCAGGGCGCGTCAGCGAAGAAGTTGGACGGCCGCTTCTGGAGTTGGTTGATCCATGGCTGGCTGCTCTGCCTCAACCACTGAGTGGGCAAATCGCCATACGCGCAGAACTTCTTCGATCGTTACAACTCGCCACCGGCTACGGAATAGAAATCGCCATGTTGATTGATATCTGGAACGCTGTCGGACAACAAGCCATGGCCACCGTCGACCTAGGTGACATCAATAATCGCTGGAAGCCGAGCAACGCACTAGATGACGTGCGAGATCATGTGCTCTCTGGAGCAACATTATGTGGCGTGACGTTACCTGAGAGGGGAAGTGTCAGTCATCCAGAGGTTGTGAGAAGACCCGCTTTGACTTAAATCCGATATTCGCTTTGGAGTCATTTGAAAATATTACGCAGATCGAAGATCTGCCAATACTTTGCTCCAGCGTTCTGGATCGGTTTTGTACGGTGCATAAAAACTGATTCGCTGAATGACGTCTCCGTAGCGTCGATGGAGTTCGGGAGCAATGTGCTCTGGTTCTCCGACAACTGCAAAAGTGTTGAGGATCTCGTCTGTGATGCAGTTACCCATCTCTACCCACTTGCCTTGCTTGGATAAGCCATTGAGTTCGTCTTGCATTTCGCCCCATCCGTGTAGTTCGAGAACTCCGCGATATGCCGGCGTTGATCCATAGAAAGCTATCTGTTGGCGCGTGCCAGCAGATGCTGCCTCAAGTTCTGCTTCTGAATTACCAGAGACGACAAAACTCGGCCCCATAACTTCGAAACCTTCCATTGTTTTGCCGGCTTTGGCGCGACCGCGTTCAAGAGCGGGGATCGTGACTTCGCGCAAGTATCGCTCGGTGGTGAAACCATGGCAGATGAATCCATCGCACACTTCGCCTGCAACTTCTGTCATCAGTTCGCCAACACCCGCAAGAAAGATTTTCGGTGTTCCGTGCCCTGCGAGCTCGGCGCGTTCTGGCGCAAAGAAAGGGGTCATCAATGTGTGAGTATAAAAATCCCCTTTAAAATTAAGTGGCGTACCGTTTTCCCAGGTGTCCCAAATGGCGCGTATCGCCAAGATCATCTCGCGCATGCGAGGCGCAGGGTGGCTCCATTCCATGCTGAATCGCTTCGTGATGTGTGGCTTGATTTGACTACCGAGTCCCAAAATAAAGCGACCACCGGAATAGGCCTGGAGGTCCCAGCCGATGTTGGCCAGAATCATCGGATTACGCGCGAATGCGACAGCAATTGAAGTTCCGAGTTCAAGAGTTGTTGTGTGTTCGGCCGCTAACAACAGTGGGAAGAACGGATCATGTGAGGTCTCAGCGGTCCATGCTCCCGTGTAACCCGCTGCTTCTACTTCTTGTGCACTTTGGGCAACCTTATGTAGGTCTGTTCCGATTCCGCCATCTACTTTCATATGTCCCCTTGTTTGGATGTACTGCCGATGAGCAGTATTTTAATGTTGTTCTTTAAGAAATTGTTCGACTTCAGCGGCAAGTTCGTCCATTGTGGGTAATTCACCCGTGAACAAAACTTGCGCACCGTTGTCGTTTACTACATCAGAGTTTGCTCCACGAGCGGCGTCGTAGGCAACTTCAAGTTGGCGCAACATGTCGGCATGATCGGGATTGCCCAAAACAAGTTGATCAAGGCGTTCGCGTTGGATCGCTGCTTCTCGTCGCAGAGGATTGGCATCAACGGAGATACCTGCAATATGGGCGACGGCTTCGACGAGCGTGGCGCCAGCGGCAGGGTAGGCCATTGCCGCAATGTAATGGGGCACTTGTGCCCATAAGCCAACGACGTCCGTGATTCCGCGATTATAAAATTCGTGTTCAAGAATTGCTTCGAGACCTGCCGGTACATCAACTGAGTTTTTTGCATAAGGCAAACTTGCGACGAGATCTGCATTAGGTGATGTGCATGAGAGTCCAACAGGTCGTGTGTGTGGTGCGCCAAAAGGATACGCGCCGAGTCCGATGGCTCGACGAACACCTAACTGAACTGCGAGTTCGCTCACGGTGGTAGCAAAGTAGTTCCAGGCAGAATCTGGTTCTGGTCCCGTCAACAAAAGTACGTCGTGACCCTCGGAGTCGTGCCCTCTTCGAATTTCAGGAGTGGTCCAGATGATTTTTGTATTGACGCCATCACGGAGTTCCATGGTGGGTCTGCGCGCTCGGAAATCAATAAATGTGTCAGCATCAAAAGTGATCAGCGGCTCCGCGCTCAGTTCGGACACAAGAGTTTCCATCGCAGCAGCCGCTGCGCCACTGGCATCGATCCAGCCGGACAACATTGTGATGAGTGTTGGTTCGTGCAGGTCGGGCAATTGTCCATGAACCCTGAAAGGAGGACTGGATCCGATTGCCATACATACATAACCTACCGCTATCGTGCCTCTATGGCTGTTGATGTCACTGACGCAACTTTTGAGACCGAAGTTATGGTGCGATCACACCAAGTACCGGTCATTGTCGACCTGTGGGCGCCCTGGTGTGGTCCGTGCAAAACCCTCGGGCCGATACTCGAAAAGGCGACCGATGCGACAATGGGTCAAGTAGTGCTTGCCAAGGTAAATGTGGACGAAAATCCACAGATCTCTCAGGCATTTCAGGTGCAATCAATCCCCGCTGTTTTCATTATGAAAGATGGCAAGGTTCTGGATAGTTTTGTCGGCGCACAACCGGAGCATGTGGTGCTGCAAATTGTGCAAAGCCTGTTACCAGACCCGACGGCGCAAAAAATTCAAGAACTTCTTGCCGCTGGCGACGAAAACAGTCTTCGGGATGCGTTGGTGCTTGCACCACATCAAGAAGACGTTGTTTGTGCGTTGGCCGAGTATTTAGTTCGTCACGGTGGCGCCCAAGAAGCACTGCAGTTGCTACCGCGGTTGCCAGAAACTGAGCGAGTTCGCGGAGTGGCGGCCGCAGCCCGTTTGGCTCTTAATCCAGTTGATGATTTTGACGCGACACTCGCGCGATTACTTGACCAGGTAAAAGTTGATGAAGTTGCCAGACAAGAGTTCTTGGATATTTTGCAGACAATGGGCCCGCATGATCCTCGGACGGGGAAATATCGCAAGTTGTTGACCGCACGCTTGTACTAGCGAGTCTTTGCCAATATCGGGGTGAGTCGCCCACATCACAGTGATGAAAAATGGCTCGATTCTGCACGTCGGACGAGACCTCTTTGACAAATGTGTGGCGTGGTGTCACTGGCGTGGGCCTACTCGAATTGGAGTCTCAATCGCATCAGCAGTAGCAGTGTGTGTTGGCGGGTGGTGGTTAGTGCAATCACCAGGTCCGCCAGTCGAGACAACTTTTACACGAGCAACAACGTCAACAACTCTCGTTGGCGCCGTTTCGACTTTTGTAGTTGCAACAACAAATGGGGTTGTAGTGGTACACGTTGCAGGCGCTGTTCGGTTTCCTGGTGTCGTGACAGTACGCGCACCTGCGCGCGCAAACGATGCACTCCTTGCTGCTGGTGGAGCATTACGCACTGCTGACTTGAATGCGGTGAACTTGGCACTTGTTGTTGTCGACGGAGAACAACTGTTTATTCCCACACGTGGAGTAAGACAAAGTGCAACTTCTATTCCGGTTGGGCGCGTCACTAAGGGACCACCTGCACAATCATCTCAATCTGCAGCATCAAGCATTGATGCCATTGTTGATCTCAATTCAGCAACTGCACTGCAACTCGAAGCACTTCCGGGTGTTGGTCCGTCTACAGCCAAGGCAATCGTGTCATATCGCGCTGCACATGGGCCGTTTTCAACTGTCAACGGATTGCTTGATGTTCGCGGCATTGGTCCAGCCAAGCTGGACGCGATGCGTGCTCAATTGCGAGTGTGACTACAGTGCGCCCAGCAGCACGGCGCCGAGCAGCAGAGCCCCGATTGCACCAACGCAGATGCCAACAGAAAGAATGGCAAATTCTTTTGACCATTCACGCCAACCCACAAGTGCCTTACCGGACACGCGCAATGCCGCAAGTTGACCAACGATCCACCACAGTCCAGCGCTCACAACGAGAGAGATCACGAACACCTTGCTGCTATCAGTGGCCGGAACACCAAATATCGGAAGCGTTGGAAGTGCTGTCACTGTCAGGATGAAACCAATAAGACCCCCTGTTGTGCCACCCACAATCACGCGCACAATCCAACCTGCAAAAAGTATTGATGCTGCAACGCCTACACCTACTAATCCGCCGCGACGACGTACTGCGCGGCGTGTTGCAATAACGCCACCCGGCACAATGCGACGCGCCTTTGGAGTTGCTGACGAAACCGATTCATTGGGCACACACCGATGGTACGAGGCGGGGAAGGGGCAACGGCGTCATTTAGGCAATAGTCAAATCAATTGGGGTCTCACCGTGATAACCGTGCTCTTTTGGGGATCTATTTATTGGGCTCAGAGTTTGCCAAACAGTCTTGAGTGGGTGATGCATGCAGGCACACCGGCTGTTCGAACATGCCTGATGTTTGCCGTGGGGTACGCATGCTGGCGGCAACGTTGGATCGCCATGATTGTGCTGATTGGAGTATGCGGCGCGGGGTCAGGTCTGGCGGCGTGGTCAACACCGCACATTGCGACAGGTTCTTGTTCTGGCAGCGCAACATTGGTCACTGACCCCGTCTATCAACGAGGTGGTGCCGACGTGGTGTTGCGACTCGATGGCGTTCGGTATCGCGCAACTGCAACTGGTCTTGCCGGAAGACGACTCATGGCGCGCTTAAGCGGGCAACGTGTGCAGGTGGTCGCGGTCTGTCAAAACATTTCTGAACGATCTCGTGCATATGAGAGACCCCGTCATGTGGTGGGGGCAATGACTGTGGTGTCTACATCTGAAAACTTTGATCAAGGTTCTGTCTTGGTACGTTCTGCCAACAGACTTCGCGATACCTTGTCGCGCGGGTCACGCACTCTCAATGAGTCTGATCGACAATTGTTCTTAGGGCTAATTATTGGCGATGACCGTGCTCAACCACGATCGATGGTGACAGATTTTCGAGCCAGTGGATTATCACATCTCACTGCCGTGAGTGGACAAAATGTTTCGTATCTATTGGCCGTTGCTGGAGTTTTTCTGACTCGCCGCAAACCAACGATGCGTCTTGCGTTGACGCTGGCGTTGTTGGGCTGGTTTGTCGTGCTCACTCGAGCAGAGCCGTCGGTCTTGCGTGCAGTCATGATGGCGGCTGTATACAGCATTACTTTTATGCGGGGCATCACTGCAGCACCACGCCGTGTATTGCCGTGCGCTGTCATTGTGTTGTTGTTAATCGATCCAATGCTGGCGCGCAGTGTCGGGTTCGCACTCTCAGTTGGAGCAACCGCGGGTCTGACATGGTGGGCAGCACCGCTCACTACGTTGATTGGATCATCGGTGGTAGCACGAACATTGTCTACAACCATGGCTGCTCAACTAGGCACAGCACCGATTGCACTCACAGTGTTTCATCGGTTTCCGGTGGTCTCAATGATTGCTAACCCTCTCGCGGTGCCGATTGCAGGGATGGTCATGCTGGCAGGTATTCCGTGTGCATTACTGAGCGCCTTCGTGCCTGATGCACTCGCGAGGTTGATCATGTTGCCATTGGCAATAGCGGTGCGTGGCGTGTGGTGGGTGGCGCATTTATCGTCACTACATGGGCCCACGGGCACAGCAAACTTCGTTGGATGGCTAGTCGTTGGGCTTATTGTTGCCGTGCGGATGTCCTATGTAGCGAAGCGACGCAGCGATATGGCAGGGTAGACACATGGCAGTTTTTCTGATTTCGGGTGATGAGTCGTTGATCAGCCAAGAATTGTCCACGCTCGTCGCGCAACTTGTCGGAGAAGACGATCGTATGTTGATTGTCGAAGAGTTTGATGCTTCTGATTCAGCGTTCTATATTGCTGCAGTTGCCGATGCACTCGGTACATTGTCGATGTTTTCTGATCGACGCATCGTGGTCGTGCGCAATGTGCAACATCTCGATGCTACGGCGCTCGCTGTTTTTGTCGAGGGTCTGCTCGTCAAAGTTGATTCTTCAGAAGTTGTCATCACGTCTACGGGCAAAGTACCCAAAGCGCTCAGTACTGTTCTCAAAGAATTAGGAGTCAATGAGATAGGCGCGTCGTCAGGTGTGGGCGCCAAAGATCGCCAGAACTGGGTCGAGTCACATCTTGTAGAGGCTGGCGTGAACTGTGCACCAGATGCAGTGAGACTGATCTTGCAGTGGTTTGGCAATGACACAAATCGCTTGGCTGGGCTCATCGGCACACTCAACTCTGCATATGGAGTCGGCACAAAGTTGTCGCGCGATGATGTTGAAGTTTTTCTTGGTCAAGCCGGAGCAGTGCCTCCATGGGATCTCACCGATGCAATTGACGCCGGCAATACTGCATTGGCCTTAACAACGCTCCATCGGTTTCTTGGTTCGGACAACCATCCACTCACTGCGCTGACAATGTTGGCCAATCGTTATTCCCAGATGATGCGCCTCGACGGACATGAAATTCGTAGTAACTCTGATGCTGCCCAGTTGCTTGGTATCAAGGATTATCCAGCACAAAAATTACTGGAGCAATATCGCGTAATTGGTGGTGACGGAGTCGCGCAAGCATTGTCGTTACTTGCAACTGCAGACACTGATCTTCGGGGAGCAAAAGATTGGGAGCCAGAACTTGTGATGGAAGTACTGATTGCGCGGTTATCGCGGTTGGGCGGGTCTCGATCTCGAGAGAAAAAAAAGGTCAGCCGGCGGCGTTAATGCGACGCATGAGGCGGCTCTTGCGACGTGCTGCTTGATTCTTGTGAATGATTCCCTTGGCAGCAGCCATATCGAGTCTCTTGAGTGCAAGTCGAAGGTCTTCTTCGTTGGACTCAGTGCCAGTGGTGGCGAGAGCGTTCTTGACTCGTGTACGCAATTCGCTCTTGACCGCTTTGTTGCGGTCGGCGCTTTTGGCGTTTGTCAGGATTCGCTTTTTTTGACTTTTAATATTTGCCACGGGTGGAAAGGCTAGCGGTGAACACCCCCTTCTCCCAACTAGGCGGCAGTAGCATTGTGAGAGCCCATGGAACTCTCTAAAATTCGGAATTTCTCGATTATTGCCCACATCGACCACGGCAAATCGACCCTCTCTGACCGAATCCTTGAACTCACCGGAGCGGTGGACGCTCGTGAAATGCGCGAGCAATACCTTGACTCGATGGATCTCGAACGTGAACGCGGCATCACCATTAAGGCCCAGAATGTTCGCGTTGACTGGAATGGACATGTCTTGCACCTCATCGACACACCAGGGCATGTGGACTTTGGCTACGAGGTGAGCCGCTCGCTCGCTGCATGCGAAGGCGTGGTTTTGGTTGTCGATGCAGCGCAGGGCATTGAAGCGCAAACGCTCGCCAACTGTTATTTGGCTCTTGAAAACAATCTTGAGATTGTCGCTGTGCTCAACAAGATCGATCTTCCGGCGGCGGACCCAGATCGATACGCAATGGAGATCGAAACTGTTCTCGGAATTCCGGCTGAAGAAATATTGCGCATTTCTGCCAAGACCGGCGACGGTGTTCCTGAACTTCTTGACGCCGTTATCGCGCGTATTCCAGCACCAGTTGGCGATCCCAACGCTCCGTTACAAGCACTTATTTTTGATTCGCAATACGATCAGTACAGAGGAGTCGTGTCGAGTGTTCGAATCATGCATGGCCGCATGAACGCAGGTACGCGCGTGCAATTTATGCAGGCTCGCAATATTCATGAGGCACTCGAGATCGGCGTGCGCCGTCCAGTACCAACTCCCGTGGCAGAACTCGGTCCAGGCGAAGTGGGTTATCTCATCGCCGGTATCAAAGACGTCGCTCAAGCTCGAAGCGGAGAAACAGTTACAACTGCATTGGCGCCAGCGCTCGAGGCTCTCTCGGGCTACCGCGATCCAAAGCCGATGGTGTTTTGCGGTTTGTATCCGATTGATGGTGACGATTTTGAAAACCTGCGCGAGAGTCTCGAAAAACTTCGACTCAATGACGCAAGTGTTAGTTACGAACCTGAGTCCTCTGGAGCACTGGGGTTTGGTTTTCGTTGTGGGTTCCTTGGACTGTTGCACATGGAGATCGTCAAAGAACGCCTCGAGCGAGAGTTTGACCTGTCGCTGATTGCAACAGCACCATCAGTGGCCTACAAAATATTGCGAACTGATGGCGGTGTAGAGATCGTGGACAACCCTGCTGATTTACCGCCACCACAAAATATTGCCAGCATCGAAGAACCGTATTTCAAGGTGAACATCATTACTCCTAAGGACTACACCGGAACATTGATGGATCTATGTCAATCAAAACGTGGCGAGATGCTCAAACTCGAATATCTCTCGCCAGAACGAGTCGAACTGCATTACGCAATCCCGCTCGGCGAAGTAGTCATTGATTTCTTTGATCAAATGAAGAGTCGCACGCAAGGCTATGCCAGTCTTGACTACGAACTAGAGGGCTACCGTCCCTCAGACCTAGTGCGAGTTGATCTCTTGCTCAATGGCTTGCCGGCTGATGCATTCAGTACAATTGTTCACCGTGACAAGGCTTTTGATTACGGACGAAGAATGTGTGCAAAGTTGAAACTGCTGATTCCGCGACAGATGTTTGATGTGCCAATTCAGGCAGCAATCGGAGGCAAGGTTTTGGCT
Organism: Ilumatobacteraceae bacterium; assembly: GCA_016463545.1. Lineage (GTDB taxonomy): Bacteria > Actinomycetota > Acidimicrobiia > Acidimicrobiales > Ilumatobacteraceae > UBA2093. The sequence continues at coordinate 59 of JAEMRC010000002.1, read as the reverse complement.
CGCGAAACTGTCAAGGCAAAACGCAAAGATGTTCTCGCAAAGTGTTACGGCGGTGACAT
>JAEMRC010000068.1 GCA_016463545.1 Ilumatobacteraceae bacterium | reverse complement strand
GCGAAGTTGAGATTCTGTCAATCACAAGCATCTCGCTCGTCCTGAGCGGAGTCGACCTCGCAGATAATCCAGATTTACGTCAAGGCCTCTGCGCGCTCTGGCAAGAAGAGGCTGCATCAGCGGGCATCGAGATTGATGCTATTTATTTACTCGGAGCGGGACTGCGAGATAGCAACGACACATGGGCACTCGCTGAAGTGCATAGCGGCGGCCAAACATACGTTGTTCGCGTGCATACAGATCCCAATGCCGCAAATGACGTCACACTGCGCGCTGATCTACCACGGCAATGGAATTAACTGCTTGTGGCACAACAAGATCACTCAGTGAAACAAAAGAGCAGCAATTTCAGTCTTGGAATTGGAGTTCTTCTGGCTTGCTCTTTTGGAATAGCAACATCTAACAGCATTATCTTCGGTGCGCTCTCGGACCTACAAGATAAGTACAACTTCAGCGACTCCGGTTTAGGATTTATATCAGCAGCAGGTTTTTTGGCTTCGCTGATTGTGCAACTCGTTGTTGCTCCCCTCGCAGACCGCGGGCATCCCAAGCGTCTTGTCATGGCTGGTCTCGTCATCGCAATGTGTGGATCGGCGCTCTTTGCAATTGGCGGATCTTTGGGAGTGTTAATCATTGCTCGCGCCTTGACAGGTGCGTCAATGGGTTGCACGCAGCCAGCAATTCGAGCAATTGCTGCACATCTTGATCCGTCTCAAGCAGCCGAACGTTTAGGTCGTTTGCGAGGCGTAGAACTTGCTGGATTCACGGGCGGACCACTGATTGGTGCTTTGCTGATTGAACCGTTTGGTCTTCGCGTCACGTTCTTTGTATTCACCGCTTTTGCTGCGGTGGTTCTGTTGATGATGGCTCCGCGTCAGTTGCCAACGCTTCCCAAAACTGAGACCTCCAACAAACCAAGCCTTGAACTTTTGCGCTATCGCTCCGTACGTGCATCTGCGCTTGCATCGCTCACACTTTTTCTTCCCGTCGGTATTTATGACTCACTGTGGGACCGCTACATCACCGATCGGGGTGGCAATAACTTCATGGTCGGACTTTCTTTCTTGGTCTATACCCTGCCGTTTATCGCCTTTGGTGCGCGCGGTGGTCGACTGTCAGACACTTACGGGGCACAACGAATGGTGCTCATCGGAATCGCGATGTGTGCTCCGATTGTGTTCGCATACGGATTACTCACGCAGTCGTGGGCCATTGTCTTGATGGGAGGCGTTGAAGGAATCGTTGGGGCATTTGCTATTCCGGCTGCTCAATCACTCATGGCCACTGCAGCTCCACCAGGTCGTGCCAGCGCAGCGCAAGGAATCCTTGGCGCTGGTGATCTACTTGCTGCCGCTCTCGTTTCGCTCATCGCCCCAACCATCTATGGGCGTTACGGAGCGATGACCACCTTTGGTTCTGCTGCTATTGCGATGTGTGTCTTGTGTGCCTTGATTGCACTGATGTTGCGCGGCGCGCGCGCCGACTCAGGACTTAGCTCAGACGCTCAATAATCATTGCCATTCCCTGGCCACCACCAACACACATCGACTCCATGCCGAATGTCTTGTTCTCAAACTGCAAACCATTGATCAAGGTTGTCATGATGCGGGCACCTGTCATGCCGAACGGATGACCAAGAGCAATCGCTCCACCGTGAATATTGAGTTTGCTCATTGGAATACCGAGGTGCTTGGCTGACGGAATTACTTGAGCAGCAAATGCTTCGTTGATTTCGACGAGATCGATCTGATCAATCGTCATTCCAGCACGCGAGAGCGCTTGACGACAAGCCTCGATCGGACCAAGACCCATGATTTCGGGGTTTAATCCCGACACACCCGATGACACGATTCGTGCCAGTGGAGTCAGTCCGAGTTGCTTGGCTTTTGCTTCGCTCATCACCATGACAGCAGCCGCACCATCGTTAAGTGGGCATGCGTTGCCAGCCGTGATGGTGCCATCAGGGCGAAACACCGGCTTAAGTTGTGAGACCGACTCGATATTTGTTCCGGGTCGTGGACCATCGTCTTTAGAGACCACTGTTCCGTCTGGCAAGGTGATCGGCGTGATCTCTCGTTCAAAGAAACCATTGTCAACATGTTCACATGCAAGATTTTGTGATCGAACACCAAAAATATCCATCTCTTCGCGAGTGACACCTTCTACTTCAACAACATTTTCTGCAGTTTGCCCCATCGCGATGTAGGCATCTGCGATTCCTTGTTGAGGTGTCCATGTTGGTTGACCACCTGCAGTGCGCAACTTTGTGCGCTTGCCTGGCTCTTGGAATATTGAGTTGGGCGCAGTATCGGATGCACCGAACTGGTAGCGACTGACGGTTTCGACACCAGCGGCAATAAAGCAGTCGCCTTCTCCGGCACGAATAGCATGTGCTGCCATTCGAATCGTCTGCAAGCTTGACGAGCAATAGCGGTTCACGGTAACGCCCGGAACATTGTCAAGACCGGCCAGCAGTGCTGCCATTCGTGCCACGTTAAAGCCTGCTTCTCCGGCTGGCTGACCAACGCCCATCATTAGGTCTTCAACATCAGATGCTTTTACTTGAGGAACTTTGGCCATGAGCGCACGAATAATTTGTGCTGACATGTCGTCAGGGCGCATGTCCTTGAGCGAACCTTTGTTAGCGCGACCTATCGGGCTGCGGGCTGTGGCGACAATGACTGCTTCGGGCATAGTGTTCTCTCTCGTAAATGGTTCCAGACTTTGGAACAGGGCTCAACGATACTCACTTGTGCCCCACATCACTGCCTTGGGACTAGTCCACCTACTCGTCAATGGCGTTCTCGCCTCGAGCCTGAGCTGCATTCAAGACGCGATTGAGTTCTTCCAACTGCATTTCATCGCGGATTCCAAGCAAAGCCGCATAGAACCTCAGCCCCTGAATACTGCCCTCCACTCGTACCGGAATGCGTTCGCCGAGGTCGGCTCCATACTCATTGGGGATGTCTACTTTGCGCACACCAGCGTCCTGAAGGTCTGCCTCAGTTGCTGGCAGTTCTGCTCCGTACGTGATGTATAAATCTGCATCAACAAAAAAGGTGAACTCTGCCATCACCCAAAACTAGGACCAATAGTGCCTCCGTGCGTCACGGAGCAATACAGTTCAAGTCATGGAACTTCCCCACATATCGCTCGACGAGATCAATTTATCGAGCCAAGAGTTTTGGACGGCCGACCGCGATTTTCGTGAAGGTGCATTCAAAACCTTGCGCGACGAATCGCCATTTCAGTACTTTGAAGAGATCCTGATCGAAGGCTCGCCTTTTCCGCAGGGCCCCGGATACAGAGCACTCACCCGTCATCAAGATATTTGGCATGTCAGTCGTAATCCAGAAATATTCTGCAGCGGCAAGGGCTCCAACATTGGCGATCTCCCCGTCGAGATGAATGAATTTTTTGGATCCATGATCAACATGGATGACCCCAAGCATTTTCGCCTGCGATCTATTGTGTCTCGCGGATTCACTCCAAAAGAAATCACTCGCGTCGAGGACCAAGTACGAATTCGTGCAGCCAAGGTTGTCGATCGCTTGCTTGAAGAATTCCCGTCCGGGTCATGTGATTTCGTTGAAGAAGTTGCCGCCATGCTTCCACTGCAGATCATTTGCGACATGATGGGAATTCCCGAAGAAGATCACAAGCAGATTTTTCAATGGACCAACATCATCCTCGGGGTTGGCGATCCAGAATTCGGAAGCTCCATTGATGATCTCATCTCATGCGGAATGCAGATCTTTCAATACGCCCAAACGCTCGGCGAAGATCGTCTGGCTCACCCCAAGGACGATGTGACGTCAGCGATGATGCACGCCGAAGTTGACGGAGAACGCCTCACACCTCAAGAGTTCGGGTCATTTTTTATTCTGCTGGTAGTTGCGGGTAATGAGACAACCAGAAACGCAATTAGTCACGGAATGAAACTCCTGACTGATCACCCAGACCAGCGCGCCATCTGGTTTGATAACTACGATCAGCACTCAAAAACTGCCGTCGAAGAAATCGTTCGAGTCGCGACCCCTGTCATACATTTTCGTCGCACAGCCACTCAAGACACCGAAATCAATGGTCAACCGATCAAAGAGAACGAAAAAGTGGTGATGTGGTACTCCTCTGGCAATCGTGACGAACGAGCCTTTGAGAATCCATTTACTTTTGACGTCACTCGTCAACCATCTCCGGTGCAAATTGGCTTCGGAGCTGGCGGCCCACATTTTTGTTTAGGCGCAAACCTCGCCAGACGCGAAATCATGGTGATGTTTGATGAACTGCGTCGTCGTCTACCCACGATGCACATCACGGGCGAACCCGCCTACCTGCAAAGTGCTTTTATCAACGGCATCAAACGCATGCAGTGTGCGTGGTAACCACAACTCTGCTTTTCCTATAAGGAAATCATTTGTAGATCAACAACAAGTGCCGCATGGTCACTGGGTTGTACGCCATCAACTGCTTGACAGCCTGCAAGCCATGCCCGAACTGGGTTGCCCATCGGCTTTGGTCGCGGCCACGATACGAATACGTAGTCAAGTCGTCGATTTGGCCATGTTGTCTCTGCAATGTATGGATTATCACGGCGCCAAGTAAAACCGTCTCCTTCGCCTGCAACTTCCCATGCATCAGTAAACACGAGACCCGCGATCGCAGGTTCTTTACGTCCTGTCAACATTCGGATTTCATCGCTATCGGGAACAGCATTAAAATCTCCAGCCATCAACACAGGTGATTCGTTTTCGGGATCTCTGCGCAACGAGTCAACAATTGAACACAATGCCTCACATTGTCCGAGCCGCGTTGCCGACGCATCAAATTTGTGATCAAGGTGCGTGCTGACCACCCACCAACGACCATAAGGCGTATCAATTTCGGCCGTTATCGCACGACGATGTCCCGGAAGTCCATCTACTTGTGGCAATCGATGTTCTTGCGACGAGATCAACGGCCAGCGACTCAAGATTGCATTTCCAAAACTAACGCCGTCGTACCAAGGTCCTTCTGTGTGCACCACGTAGAGTCCAAGTTCTTCTGCGATCCAGGCTGCTTGGTTCAGCCCTCCTTCTTGTTCGAATACTTCTTGCAAACACACAATGTCTGGCTGCTCTTGACGAATCGTTGCCAAAATCGCACCTTGACGTTCGCGCCAGGGCCCAAATTGCCACCACAGGTTCCATGTCATCAATCGCGCTTCCATTACTGCGTACCGTAACCGCTCGCGCCAGCTCCGTGGTGGTGCCTAATGAACACTGTCAAGAAACTCCGTCAGTAGTTGACCAATTTGGGCTGGTTGTTCTGGAAACAAGACGACATTCTTGCAGCTCACGGCACCCTAAGTGTTTCTTTTCAGCCCACCACAGGCATTTGCTGTTTTTATTGAAGCCTCAATTTGTGACTTCCGGCTTCCGGTTGCACGCATCGGCAAACCATAGCGATCCCAAATTGTTGGAGTCATCGAATACCCCGTCACTTTGCCGTCATCTATTTTTACCGTGAGCAACGCTCCAGACAGAGAATAGTTGGCATACCACGAAAAGTTTCCGAGACTGTATGCAATCAATTTGTTGTTTGATAGTGAGGTTCCCTGCAAAATGTGAGGATGTGCTCCGACAATGACATCAGCGCCAGCCAGAAATAGTTCATCCGCAATAGATTTTTGAGTTCCGTTTGGACACACTGCGTATTCGTCACCCCAGTGCATAAAGACCACAATGACATCGGCTTTTTTGGATTCTTTTTTAATAGCGTTAAGAACTGCACTTCGATGCTGTTGCCATAACACCATTCCGGATCGATCTTTCTTTGCTGGCCATGTATTTGATGTGCTCCCCGGCATTCCCATTGCAGCAACTGCAAAAATACTGACCGCGGTGTTGTTGATTGTTTTTCTGTACGGAGACATCGCATCTGCAAGGTTTTCACCTATTCCGATGACTGCAAGTTCGGATTTCGCTCTTGCTCGCAGTGTGTCGGCAAGACCAACTTCTCTTCCGAAGTCAATGGAATGATTGTTCGCCATTGACACAACATCGACTCCAGATTTGTATAAAGATTCCAAAACGCGAGGATGCGTTCGAAATTGATACATCTTTTTCTCTGGAGTTCCGCGCGTGGTAATTGCAGTTTCAAGATTGATCATTGCGATGTCGGCTCCGCCGAGTAGATCAGGCAGAGTGCTAAACCCGCCAGGAAATCCCTGTGCTACAGATCTGCGTTCAAGATTGACGTCACCCCCAAAGGCGAGGGTAACGCGACCTTTTTGTTCTGACGTTGCAGCACGACCCACCGCAGCCGATGGAATCATCGATACGACGACTGCGGCTATGAGCCACCGAACACCGCGCCGTAGCAACAAGGGATGATTAACTGCAGCCGCTTGTGCTTCCGCAACTTGGGCACGCATGACACGAGCCGGCACGTTGCATCTGTACGCCACACTGCATGCACATTGGTGCATCCATGTTTCGTCGGATTCCTGCTGGAGCAGAGTGATCTGAGATTGGAGCAGTCGGTGCAATGCCAAGTTCAATTTGTGTCACAAGTTCTGACACAGACGGAACACTCTTGGGGTCTGGCGCCATTTCTGTTCCCATGGTTGTCTCAACGGCAGTTTCTTCGACTCCGGGCAGAGTGGGCTGAATGCGCTCATCACGACTAAAAATACCCAGTTCCGCACGCTCGTCATAGGACAGATACTCCAAACCAAGACGGCGGAACAAGTAGTCCATGATGGATGACGCGATACGAATATCTGGATCGTCTGTCATGCCTGCGGGTTCAAAGCGCATGTTTGTAAACGCTTCAACGAATGCACGCAGTGGGACTCCGTACTGCAAGCCGTAGGAGATGCTCTTTGCAAACGCATCCATGATTCCGCTGAGTGTTGAACCCTGCTTGGATACGGTGAGGAACATCTCGCCTGGGCGACCGTCTTCGTATTCTCCGATTGTGGCGAAACCTTTGCAGTCAGCTACTCGGAACTCAAATGTGCGACCACGCCGTGAGCGTGGCAACTTCTGACGAACTGGCTTGGTGATAATGCGCTCAACTACTCGCTCAACAATCTCGGTTGCAGCAACAGCACCTTCGCCATCTTTTTTGGCTGTCGAAAGTGGTTGCCCAACTTTGCAGTTATCGCGATATACGGCAACTGCTTTTATGCCCAACTCCCATGACAACATATGCAACGCTTCAATATCGTCAATGGTTGCTTCTTCTGGCATGTTGACGGTCTTTGAGATTGCTCCCGACAAGAACGGCTGGGCTGCTGCCATCATGCGAACGTGACCTTCGTAGTGAATTGTGTTGTCGCCCATTGAACAAGCAAACACCGGCAGGTGCTCAGCTTTCAGGTCCGGTGACCCAACGATTGTTTTGTTCTCGTCAATATACGCAACGATTCGCTCGACAACTGGCCCTTCGTAGTTGAGACGACGCAATGCACGCGGAACTGTTTGATTAACAATCTGCATGTTTCCGCCACCCACAAGTTTTTTGAATTTCACCAGACCAAGATCTGGCTCGATTCCGGTGGTATCGCAATCCATCATCAAACCAATTGTTCCGGTTGGTGCAAGAACTGTTGCTTGACTGTTGCGAACACCAAACTCTTCACCATCACGCACTGCGGATGCCCACGAATCGATACTGGCGCGAACAAGATCTTCTTGTACGACATCGATGTCGCGAATCTCTAGGTTGGCGTCTTGATGCATGTGCAAGACATTGAGCATGTAGCGCTCGTTCTCGGCAAAGCCTGGGAAAGGCCCCATGCGACTCGCGATACGTGCGCTAGTGGCATATGCATGACCGGTCATCATCGATGTCAATGCGCCTGCCCATGCCCGACCTCCGTCAGAGTCATAGGGCATTCCGAGTGCCATCAACAATGCGCCGATGTTGGCGTATCCAAGACCCAACTGGCGGAACAATCTGCTGTTTTCACCAATTTTTTCTGTCGGATAATCTGCACGCCCAACAAGGATTTCTTGAGCAGTGAACATGACCTCAATAACATGACGATACGAATCAACATCAAAGCGATCGTCGTCTTGCAAGAAGTTCATCAAGTTGAGCGATGCCAAGTTGCACGCTGAGTTGTCAATATGCATGTACTCGCTGCAGGGATTAGATCCGTTGATACGTCCAGCAGCGTGTGCTGTATGCCATTTGTTGATTGTGGTATCGAACTGCAAACCAGGGTCTGCACATTCCCATGATGCAGTGGCAATTTGACGCCACAGATCACGCGCTTTGAGGGTGCGCACTGCACGACCATCAGCAATTGCATTGAGGTTCCAGTCGCGGTCTTCTTTGACAGCGTTCATAAAGTCGTCTGTCACGCGCACGCTGTTGTTGGCATTTTGATACTGAATGCTGAATGCATCAGAGCCATCGAGATCCATATCAAAACCTGCATCGCGCAAGACGCGTGCTTTACGTTCTTCTTTTACTTTGCACCAAATAAATTCTTCAATGTCTGGATGACTGTCATTGAGAATCACCATCTTTGCGGCGCGACGAGTTTTGCCGCCCGACTTGATTGTTCCGGCAGACGCATCAGCGCCGCGCATAAATGACACTGGTCCAGATGCTGTGCCACCACCGTTGAGGTGTTCGTAGCTCGAACGAATGTTTGACAAGTTAATTCCTGAGCCCGAACCACCCTTGAAAATTGTTCCTTCTTCGCGATACCAGTTCAGGATGCCAGCCATGGTGTCTTCGACAGCCAAGATGAAACACGCACTGGCCTGCTGTGGCACGCCCTTGACTCCGATGTTGAACCAGACCGGACTGTTGAACGCTGCTGTTTGAGTAACCAAGATGTATTTGAGCTCGTTGCTAAATGCTTCGGACTCCTGATCATCAACGAAGTATCCGCCTTCGATTCCCCACTGCGTGATGGTGTTTGCGACACGGTCGACTACTTGTCGAAATGATGTCTCGCGCTCAGGTGTGCCTGGTGTTCCCCGAAAGTATTTCTGCGCCACAATGTTCGTTGCATTCAAAGACCAACCGACTGGAAACTCAACGTCAAGTTGCTCAAAGGCAACCGAGCCGTCTTTCCAGTTTGAGATACGCGCGTCACGACGCTCCCACTGAACTTCGTCGTACGGGTGTACGCCTGGTGTGGTGTAGTGGCGGTTGATTCCGATTGTCAAGCGATCTGGTGCGAGAGACATTCTTGCTTCTTTCTGTATTTTTATTTGGCTGTACTAATAATTGATATATGGCTTTATATTTTGTATACCCACTATATGTAGTGGGTATACCTGCTTTATTGATGACTCCCCCACAAGCAGTAGATATATTACAGCACTGTAGTTATACCTTTGTCAACGACCCTCGGGTAATTTCTTTTTTTTCTTTCAAACCGCACTCCACAAAGGCCTTTGGATCACGGCCTCGACGCCAGAGAGCGAGACATAGGTTCAGAACCCCCCAGGGTCCCATTGATCAGCCATGAACTCTTCCGGCGTCGCTGCCGATTACCACTAGAGAACATAAGGGTTTTCGCTGTGGATTGGAAGTGGACAACGCTGTGAATTACTGGTTTCTTATGGGGATAACGCCCAGTTTTAGGTGGACAGAACTGTGGGTGACATGGGGACAAACAGCAGCCTCTGTGGACAAAGGTCAGCCCTGAGTATCGCCTAGTCGAGGGAGAGCACAACGACCGGAATTGCGTTCAATACGGAGGTTCCAGAGAGTGGATCCAAAGCCTCAGAATCCGTCAATACATTGCTATTCACACCAGCCTTTTTGGCCGCCACTCTCATAAGTGTGCCTTGTACATCATGACCCCATCCGTGAGGAAGACTCACCACTCCACGACGAATTGATTCTGTCACTTCAACTGGTGCATCAATTGTTCCGACTCGGCTCGTGACGCGCGCATTTGATCCGTCCGACAAACCAAGTCGTCGTGCATCATCAGGATGCACTTGCAATGTGCAGTGCACGTTTCCTTTTGTCAAAACATTGATGTTGTGCATCCAGGAGTTATTTGTTTTTAGATGTCGCCTTCCGATCAACAACATTTGCGTCTCATCTATTTCGTTCATTGAATCAAACAATCTGCCAATGTC
>JAEMRC010000067.1 GCA_016463545.1 Ilumatobacteraceae bacterium | reverse complement strand
ATACGCGAGCTGCTTGTTGCATATTGTGCGTGACTATGACAATTGTCATTGACTCACTCAGTTCATGAATAGTTTCTTCTATACGTAGTGTCGAGCCCGGATCTAGTGCAGAACATGGTTCGTCCATCAGCAAGACATCTGGTCGCACTGCCAAGGCTCGAGCAATGCATAATCGCTGCTGTTGTCCACCAGACAGCGATGACCCGTACGCATCGAGTCGATCTTTTACTTCTTTCCATAATCCGGCACGCGTCAGACAGTCTTCGACAAGATCTTTCTTATCGGCAACTTTTGTTTTCGAGAGTGTTGGGCCAGCCAAAACATTTTGCTGAATTGTCATTGAAGGGAACGGATTGGGTTTTTGAAAAACCATTCCGACACGAAGTCGAATTTCTGCTGCGGCGGCACCTGGCCGATAGATGTCTTGGCCATCCAAGAAAACTTCACCCGCCATTGCGGCAGTAGGGATAAATTCGTGCATTCGATTGAGAAGCCGCAGAAAAGTTGATTTTCCGCAACCAGACGGTCCGATGAGACCCGTCACCGAGTTGGTCGGGAACTGCAATGACACATTTGTGAGAACATGGTTTTTACCGAACCATGCATGTATACCGCGTGTTTCCATGGCACTAGTCCGCGCCGCCTCCGAAACTAGAGATGCCTCTTGATGAGTCGTTTCTACTGTTGACGTGTTGTTAGTAGGCATTGTGATCATCTTCCTTTGTTTCGCCCGCCAAGGGAACGGGCTCCGATAAATAAAATAAGAATAAGAATAAGCAAGACACACGCACCACCCCATGCGCGAGTGACTGCCTCTGTCGTTCCGGCACCGAGTGTGCTGAAGATGTAGGTTGGCAGCGATCCGATTGCACCTTCACGCACATTTGTTGTGAGTTTTATAAAGTATCCAGATGTCAAAAGCAAAGGTGCAGTTTCGCCTGCGACTCGAGCAAGCCCAAGCACCGATGCAGTAATCAGCCCACTGCGCACAGACGGAAGAACCACTCTAAATGTGGTCTGGGCCTGCGAAGCACCAAGCGCATAACTTGCAGCGCGCAGATGATCTGGAACTAATTTCAGAACTTCTTCAGCCGTTCTGGTAACGGTCGGCAACATTAAAATTGCAAGCGCACATGCGCCAGCGATTCCGCTAAATGAATGAAAGACTAAAATGACAAGAGTTGCGTAAATGAACAACCCTGCAACGATTGACGGCACTCCCGACATGGCCTGCGTCAAGAATCTAACGACACCGGCGAATCGACCCTTGATCTCGACAATGTAGATTGCCGCGATAATTCCGAGTGGTATACAAATGAGTGAAGCAATGGTCAACATCAGGAGTGTTCCGACAATGGCGTGTGATAGTCCGCCAAGGTTGAGTGCTTCACCTGAAGACGTGATCAACATGTCGGTAGTTAAATACCCCTTATAAAAAGCAGGGGCGCCCCTCTTGATGACGGAATAAAAAATTGAGACCCACGGTATTAAAACTGTCATGAAAGCAGTGCAGATGAGAACTGTGGCAAAAAGATCAACTGCAACAACACGATCACGAAAAAAACTTCCGAGAAAGCCCAACACAGCCAAACTGAACACAAACCCGACATACCACCCCAGCGGTCCGGCTAGTCCGGTTACTGCAACGATTCCGGTACTGCTGAGACCCGCAACAGCCATGAAACCCAGTGTTGCGAGAGTTGAGCGATGCGTTCTGCGCCATGGACGACCGGGCTTTACCAACGTATCGGGGACAAAAGTAGTTGTCATGACTCTGTCCCCCTAGTGCGACCAACGATTGCAGTTGCTGCGAAATTGACCAAGAGAGTCACAAGAAACAGCACTAGTCCAGAAGCCATTAATGCTTTGAGTTCATACTCTCCGGCTTCTCCGAATTTATTCGCGATGAGTGACGCAACATTGCCACCAACCGATGCAAGAATCTCAAAATTTATTCTGAAAACAAGGTTGAGAACCAAATACACTGCCACGGTTTCCCCCAACGCACGCCCAAGTCCGAGCATTGCACCACCAATCAGTCCACTACGACCAAATGGCAACACGATGTGACGGATGCCAGACCAACGTGACCCGCCCAACGCATAAACAGCATCAATTTGATCTCGCGGTGCTTGTGAATACACAGCGCGCGCAACCGATGTTGTAATCGGCACAATCATGAGAGCCAATACCATGCCAGCGATAAAAGGTGACCGCTCAAAAATTGGGGCTGGCACATTAAAAAGCGGGAACCATCCCAAATATTCGTTAATAGAGCGGCCCCATGATGTTCCGTACTTCATAAAAACTGCGTAGCCCCAGATCCCATAGATGACTGATGGAATTGCTGCAACAAGATCGAGCACCGACGTAAGAAATATCCGCAACCATGATGGGCAATAAAATTCAAGAAATAGCGCGGTTCCCATGGCGAACGGCGTAGCGACTACAAGCGCAATCACTGCTGTGACGACAGAGCCAACCAGCATTGCGCCAATGCCAAACGATGCTGTTGCCTTATCGATTCCGTCACCCGGATCCCACACAACATTGGTAATAAACCCAAAACCAAAATCACGAAAAATTTCTAAACCGCGAAACAATAAAAACCCAGCGATAAGCGTGAGAACAACCAACGACACCATTGCGCCGCTAGTGATGACCCCTCGGAAAACCTTGTCTGAAGGTCCGTACTCGGTGGCGATTACTCGGCCGACCGGGTTGTCGGGAGAAGCGTCGGGAGAGGCGTCAGAGACAAGCTGTGTCGGCACGGGATATATCGTCGCAGGGGCAGGTGTCTGCTATCCCGACGGCAAGTAAACACAAGGTGAATAGGCGACGTTTTAAGAGCCAAATGGACATCTGCCAGGCGTATCGTGGCAGGGTGGCTTGAGTTTGATTATATATTCAATCTATTAAAACTAACCGACCTATTGCCGTCGGCGTTTCTATCCCATAGCCTAAACCCACTTACCCAGTGGCAACTTTTGGGTTGCTACGACAAACGAATAAAGGGGAATACACATGAAGAAATCCACAGTGCGGCGCGTCGCTGCACTAGCCATCGGACTTGCTCTCGTAGCAAGCGCCTGTGGCAGTGACGACGCATCAACTGATACAACTGTTGCAGGTAGCGATACAACTGCTGCTGCATCAACATCAAACGGTGAACTGGAAGGCATGAAGGGCACAACGCCACTCGTCGCTCTTTCAGATGACTTCAAGACACGCCTGAAGGAGATGGATCCAGCACTCGATGACTATTCGTATGCTGCTGAAACTTACGACTCCATTACGGTAATCGCTCTTGCAGTGACACAAGCAAAATCAGACGGTATCGAATACGCCAAAGAAATCAATGGCATCACCCGTGATGGTGAGAAGTGCACAGAGTTCAAAGCATGTGCTGATCTCATTGCTGCAGGAACCGACATTGACTATGACGGTGTTTCTGGACCACTTGAATTCTCTGGTAACGGAGAACCACTCAAGGCTTCCTACGGAGTTCTTGTTTTCGGAGCGGACAACCGTCTCGCTGACGACAAGACCACCTACATCGAAGCAGCCGCACCAGCAGATGCCGACGTACCTCAGGTAGATGTTGAGGGAACTCGTGCCGGTGATGGCGTTTTGACCATCGGTTCGATCTTGCCTCAAACTGGATCACTTGCTTTCCTCGGACCACCAGAATTCGCTGGTTTCGACCTCGCCATCAAAGACATCAATGATGCCGGTGGTGTGTTGGGCAAGCCAGTTGTTGGAATCAAGGGTGACTCTGGTGACGCAACCACTGACACTGCCTCAAAGACCGTTGACGCTCAGCTTTCTCAGAACGTCGACGCAATCATTGGTGCAGCATCATCTGGTGTCAGCTTGACTGTGATCGACAAGATCACTGCTGCTGGCGTCGTTCAGTTCTCGCCAGCGAACACTTCGAAGAAGCTCTCCTCATACGCCGACAAGGGTCTCTACTTCCGTAGTGCACCTTCGGACATTGTGCAGGGTGCTGTTTTGGCCAAAGTCATCACCGATGATGGTGCAGCGAACGTAGCAATCATTGCTCGTAACGATGCATACGGAACCGGCTTGGCTGAAGACCTTCAGAAAAACCTCGAGGCAAATGGTGCCACAGTTGTGATCACAAAGATCTACGACGAAAAAGCAACCACATTTGACGCAGAAGTGGATGCCATCAAGGCAGCCGCACCTGATGCAGTCGCAATCATCGGCTTTGAAGAGTCTTCCAAAATCCTCGCCACCATGGTGGAAAAGGGTGTTGGACCAAAGACCATCAAGGTTTACGGATGTGACGGCAACATGGGCAATGGCCTAGGCAAGTCCTTCGACGCTGGCGAATAACCAGTCGTTTTAAGAACTAAAAAAGGCCCCGGGTGCGCAAGCACTCGGGGCCTTTTTATATTCTCGAATTATCCACCCGTCGCGCGAGCCAGTGTCCCTAGATACAACTGAATCACTTTGGGGTCTGTAAGAAGCTCACGACCTGTGCCCGTGTAGGCGTTTGATCCCTGGTCCAGAACGTATCCCCGACCAACAACCTGCAGGCATCGTCTGGCATTTTGCTCGACCATCAAGATGGCAACTCCAGATTCATTAATGGCGCGACACTGGATAAAAACTTGATCCTGCAACACGGGTGATAAGCCAGCGGACGGTTCGTCAAGCAGCAACACTGATGGCTTCAGCATCAGTGCACGCCCCATCGCGACCATTTGACGTTCGCCACCGGATAACGATCCGGCACGTTGGTCAAGGCGCTCACCAAGTCTCGAAAACAACGACACGACATAGTCAAGTCGCTCATCTAACAACGATGGCTTAATGAAGCAACCCATCTCTAGATTTTCTCTCACTGATAATGTCGGAAAAACGTTTCGTGTTTGCGGAACATAGCCAACACCACGCGCCACGAGTTCGTATGGCTTTTTTCCGGTGATTTCTTCACCGTTCAGCCGTACTGAGCCACTGCGAATATTGACGAGACCAAGAACCGCTTTGAGTAGCGTTGATTTACCTGCACCGTTTGGACCGATGATTCCGACAAACTCACCAGCAGACACCGTGAGATTACAACTATTTAAGATGTTTACTTCAGGGACATATCCTGCAGTGATCTCGGAAACTTCTATCACATTTGTCATGCGTGATCTCCGAGGTCGACATCATGATGCGACCCTAAGTATGCGTCAACTACTTTTGAATTTGATCCGACATCGTCAAAGGTTCCTTCGGCTATGACTTCTCCTTGAGCCATCACAATGATCCAGTCGCTGATTTCTCGCACCATGTCCATGTCGTGCTCCACAAACAAAACTGTTCGTCCCTCATCTCGCAGAACTTTTATATGTTGCAACAGACTTTGTTTTAGTGCTGGGTTAACGCCAGCCATTGGTTCGTCTAGCATCACCATTTCTGGCTCTACCATGAGCGCTCGTGCCATCTCTAATAGTTTGCGTTGTCCTCCAGAAAGTGATCCAGCAAGTTCATCGCGCATATGTGCAAGATTGAATCTTTCTAAAAGATCTTCGGCCTTCTGAGTGATGTCTTGTTCTTGCGATGCCCAGATCGGCCGAATGATTCCGCGCCACACGCTTTCACCACGTTGATTTCGCGCACCAAGTCGCATATTGTCAATGATTGTCATTCGAGATAACGCCTTTGTGAGCTGAAATGTTCTCACCATTCCGCGACGAGCAACCTTGTGCGCCGCGACTCCGCCAAGTGAGAGTCCGTTAAATTTCCACTCACCCGTATCTGGTTCATCAAATCCGGTCAACAAATTAAAGAGTGTCGTCTTGCCTGCCCCGTTGGGCCCGATGAGCGCCGTGATGCGATGTCTTGGGATTTCAAGATGTGCAACATTGACCGCAGTCAGTCCACCAAATGAACGAGTGACATTATCGACCACCAAAATTGCATCAGGTTTTTGAGATCCGGGAACCGACTCAAATGGAACGGCGCTTGTATCAGTGGACATCAAAGGCCTGCTCTCGCTTATCGCCAAATATTCCCTGCGGTCGAAACACTACGAGCGCCGCTAATGCAAATCCGGCCACCATAAAGCGCAACTGGGCATAATTGTTTTGATCAATCAACCAAGTAGGAAGTAGCGGAGTTGGATCGGATGGAGTTGTTTTGGTGGCTTGCTGTAATGAGATATCAACGAATTGAATCACAAATAAGAAGATCATTGTGCCAATTACAGGACCCTTCACTCTGGCAACACCACCCAAAATAATAATCGTGTACGAAAAGAAAGTGAATGTTGTAGCAAAGTCCCCTGGTTGCGACGACTGCTTGTCAAGCACAAGCCATACACCTCCGATGGCGCCAATTGCGCCCCCGATCATGAGGCTCTGCAACTTATAAGCAAAGACGTTCTTTCCAAGACTGCGCGCTGCGTCTTCGTCCTCTCGAATACTGCGCAACACCCTGCCCCATGGGCTGCGCATTAACAAATACACAAGTGTCGCAACCACCATTAGCAAAACCCATCCACTCACCAAAAGCCACAAGCGATAGCCGTCAATCTTTTGCTTCCATAACCAGATTCCTTGCTGCGGAAATGGATTGAGCTTCTCCATGAAACTCGTGAAACCTTGAAGACCATCGTTTCCGCCAGTCAGCCAAGTAAAGCGCACCGAGTTCAGCGATAAGCGAATAATTTCTGCGACTGCAATTGTCACGATTGCCAAATAATCAGCACGCAGTCGCAATGTTGTGAAGCCAAGCAGTAAGGCAAGAGCGACAGCGGACACAATGACGAGCAATACAGCAAACGGCCACGGCCAATTAAATCTGCTGATCGGAATACTCAAACTGTATGCACCAATGGCTGCGAACCCTGCTTGTCCAAAGTTCAGGAGTCCGGTGTATCCAAAATGCACGTTAAGCCCAGTGGCAACCAACATATAGGCAATTGCATTAGCGCTGATGGCCGTATAGAACGAGTTTGAAAGGATAAGTCCCCAATTCATCCGACACGCTCCTTTTGACCCAATAAGCCCTGGGGTCGTACTAATAAAATAACAACAAGAGCGATCAATGCTCCGAGTGTCTTAAGTTCTACAACGTTAGGGAACACCCATGTCCAGAGTTCGGTAAACATGCCGATGACGAATGAGCCAGCAAGAGCACCGAACGGATTGCCAAGACCACCGACCGTAAATGCCGCAAACAACAACAACAGAATCACGTTGCCCATGTCCCACTGCACGCCAGTTGCTGCGCCGAGCATCACGCCGCCAATGCCGGCTAATCCACCGCCCAAAGCCCACACCAACAAAATGATTCGATCTGTGTTTATTCCGGTGGCAGATGCCAAATCTGAGTTGTCCGAGACAGCGCGAATTGCTTTTCCAAAACGTGTACGCAATAAAAAGATAGAAAATCCGACTACGACGATGGCGGAAATAATCATGATTCCGAGATCTCGCGGAGTAATTCCGACAGGTCCGAAATCTATTTCTGGATCACCAACATATTGTACAAAGCGTCGATTACGACCGCCAAAGAAAAACAGATACACATACCGTGTGCCTATGGCCATTCCGATCGACACGATCATCATCGATGTCAGACTCGTACTACGGCGACGCAATGGTCGCCACACGCGCAGTTCGAATGCGCTACCCATCAGAGCAGAAGCCGCGACTCCAAATGGTGCGGCAAGCAAAAGTGGCCAGCGCGGGCCATTTTGATTGAACCAAAACGTCACCATTGCAGCCATCGTAATAATTTCACTATGTGCAAAGTTGGTGAGACCAGTCGTTCCGTAGATGAGTGCTAATCCAATCGAACAAATTGCAAGAATTAAACTCAGTTTGATGCCGTTCACCAGTGTTTGAGGTAATAAGCCCCAGCGTCCTCTGGTTGCGCGAGTATCACTTCCGACAAAAAATGACAGTGATTTTCCGGTACCCACAGAGACCCCAACGCTGAAGTCGATGCTGGCAGTTGTTTTGGTATCACTACTCACCGCCACACCCTTTGGCAGTGATGCGACGTCAAAAGAAACGTCGTACTTGCCTGTCTGGGGCACATTCAATACGGCAAGTCCTTTGGCATCTGTGACTCCATCTGCTGAGCCAGCGGCACCTTGAACACGAATCTTGACGCCAGCAACGGGGTTTTTTGCTTGCCCATTGTCACCACTGGCACGTTCGACCACTGACACCGTAATGGTTCCGTCTTCTTGGGCAGCCTGAGCAGATGGCGACCACAGCGCAAACGAAACAGCCAAGAAGATGCCTAATACGCCAGTCCCCTTGCGTAATGCACTCTTTGCAATATCAATCTTCAAGTTCGTAATGCCTCAACACTAGTGCGCCATACTCATGGTGTCCTAAGGTCGACGACACGATGAACAATCAGAGCCAGTCGATACGGGGAGCAAGGTGGTGGAATCATCCCAGCGCAGGAGTCGTGATGGGATCGGTGCTATTTGGGACATCTGGTACAGCGCGCTCCTATGCCCCTGAGGGTGCGACATCGCTATCGGTGGCTGGCATTCGCCTCTTGCTCGGAGCGGTCCCACTCGTGATCTTTGCTCTTTGGCGCAGAGTGCGACCAATCCCACGCCCTGGAGCATTGTCATTTGTGGCGGGAGCCTCGATGACGGCATTTCAAATCCTCTTTTTTGCTGCAGTGCAGCGCCAAGGAGTAGCGATCGGCACAATGCTGGCGATCGGCAGTAGCCCAATTATGACGAGCATCGCTGAGTTGGCGCGGGGTGAACGACCACATCCACGAACAATCATCGGAACCGTTGGCGCTCTTGGTGGCTTGGCGCTCTTGGTGATTGGACAACCACATACTCAACAGTCCATCAACGCTGTTGGAGTTGCATGTGGACTTGGCGCTGGTGCGTGCTACGCGTTGTACACAATCTTAAGCAAACAACTTCTGCAAAAGGGCTGGAGCACAACATGGACCATGACATGGTCTTTTGTGATTGCAGGAGCGTTGTCGATCCCAATTATTTTTCTTGAGCCAACACACTGGCTGACAACACCACGTGGTGTGACTGTGGCGTTGTACTTGGGCATTGCCACGATTGCGGTGTCGTATCTCTTGTACTCAATCTCGCTTCGTCGACTCGCAAGTTCAACAGTTGTGACACTTACCCTTGTCGAGCCAGTGACTGCATCTTTATTGGGTGTCGCTATTTTGCATGAACAACTTAGCGTGACGAGTTGGTGCGGCGCAGGAGTTATTTTGCTCGGACTTGTACTGGTCGGACGCAACGCTCCAGAATCTGCTTAGTCAGAGCCTTCAGCAATTCGCAGCGCCGATTTTTCATCAATTTTTTGAGATGGCGAACCACTCGTGATAGTGACAGAACGAATAACTGCAGTGCATATTGCTGGCTCCGTATATGTGTCTACTACTCCGAGTCCTGGGTGTTGACCGATATACATTGCACCAGCAGAGGTTGTCACGCCAGGAAAAAAGAACATTCCCGGAAAGGTTGCGTGCGCATGTTCTTGGGTATCGATGCTCAGTGTCAAATTTGCACCTTTGCGCATTGAAACATTGACCAAATGATGTCCGATCGTGAGTGCATCTATTGATGCCATATGACATTGGTGTGAGCCCTGAACAACGCTGACATGCACAGTTCCGGACACGAGGTGAATCACCCAACCACCCTGATGGTCTCCGCACGCTGCAATGACGCCTTCATCGCTATTCGTCAGACAATCTATTTCTGCAAGTAACGAAAAACTGCCGAGCATTGACGGCACTCGACCTACGGCAATAGGTGTACTGCTTGGGATGTATGTCATTGTGCGTGGCAGTGGATACTCGCCAGGATGAGCGGGGTATCCAGCAGATGGATCAAACAGCGGAAACACGTGATTACGTTGGGCTTCGGCGATCCATGCGTCTTCAAGATCTTGTACGAGTTGTGGGTTTTGAGATGCAATATCTGTTGATTCTGAAAAATCTTCAGCCAGATTAAAGAGTTGCCACGTATCGGTGTCGTGCGACTGACTACCTGTAATAAATGCACGCTCGTTAAACAATGGCGAAACAAAATTAGTAGTGGCTTTCCAGCCATCTTTATACATCGAGCGAGAACCATGCATTTCGAAATATTGAAGAGTTCGATGTTCTGGTGACTGCGCCTCAACAAACGTGGCGCCAGCGTCGACTCCGTCTACATGTTGTTGGGTAACACCATCAACTT
>JAEMRC010000066.1 GCA_016463545.1 Ilumatobacteraceae bacterium | reverse complement strand
ATGACGTCAGCATCATTGTCTCTGCGAGAACTAAATGATCATGAACGACGATTCCAGATGGCACAATAACCAGCCAACGCCGTGATAGGCGATGCATGCGTGATGGCACCACACACAAAAGACCAAGAGCGATTGCGGTGATGCAAGCGCCAAGTATCCACTGCTTGGCAGCGAGTAAAAGTGGTCCAGCCATCAATGACGAGGCAAGTAATACCCATGTCATAACGGCAGGTGCAAGATACGGAACTGGAATGCGCAATGCAAGACGCGTCTCATTGCCATATGCGCCACCCTGCACCATCGCGTTAGTGATGCTTGGTCGCAAGAGCACAAACTGGCAAAGAGTTGCGCTGAGTAATGCAACAAGACACAACAGTGGTGAGTTGTTGTCACTTAATGAATGGGGAAACGCAACGACCGCGCCGACAAACATCATTGGAGCGATGAGCCGAATGGCAGTTAGTCCGACAGGCACAACGGCAAAGAGACTGACTGCTCCGATGGCCCAAATTAACCATCCGGTGATTTTGAGCACCACATTGACAGGGGAGGAATGCCATGCCAGAAGGTCCCATGGCGCAGCAATCGCAACAAGTAGCCAGAGACAACGAAGTACCCACAATGTATTGAGCGCGCGCATCCTCATCACTACATACTTCTCTGTCGGGGTGATGATTCCACGGTTCGCTGAGGCACTGGAGTATTTGCTAAAGAATAAGAAGGATTTCGCACTATTGAGATAGCCCAAGTGTAAAGGAGGCAGTGTTGATCCCAAATCAATTACCCACATTGCGTCCCGGGCAATCAATGGGAGTCGGAAGCTTGCCTCATCGGGATGCAATTGTCGCTGCTGAGTTTGCATGGAGCGCGACAACTATTCCAACGATGCCCACGTTGCCTCGGCGGTCGCCCGCCGAAGCCATGATTGCTCAAGCACTTGTTGGCATTGAAGGTGTGACGGTCGGTCAATACGGCGGAATCAGTGTCGATGTTGCAGCGCTCAAGAAAGATTCTGCAATTGTCACGGACATCACTGATGATGCGTTTGTGGGCTATCGGGCATTTCTTGATGCAGCCGGAGCACGTCGCGACACGCAGTGGGTGAAATGGCAGTTTGTCGGACCCGTCACGCTTGGGATGACACTCGTACGAACCGGAGTTCCCGCAATCGTTGCCTTTGATCTGGCATTGCGTGCGGTACGTTCACATATTCAGGCACTTGAAAAAATTGTGTCGGCATCATTACCCATGAGTGCACAAATCATCATGGTGGACGAGCCGTTACTTACTGAGGCATTGGCGGGCGAGAGCGATCTATCGCCTGATGCAATTGTTGACTTGGTGTCAGGAGCGTTAGCGGCGATTTCTTCTCAAAATCTGAATGGAATCCATTGTTGTGCAGACACCGACTGGAACGCAATGTTTTCGATGGGTGCAGCCGTCTTGTCGATTCCATCTCCGACTGGTCACGCAATCAATGACATAGAGGCCGTCGCAAGTCGCATCTCTGAGTATCTTGAGTTAGGTGGCGTGATTGCGTGGGGTGTCTTGCGAACGGATGGGCCGATTCCGACTGCCGCGGATAGAGCCTGGAAATCATTGACCGATATGTGGTGCTCGTTGGTGCGAAAAGGCGTCGATCCTGTCTTACTGCGACGCAACAGCATCGTGACTCCAGTATGCGGTCTTGGAATGCACACGGATGATCTTGCAACTCAGGTGATGGCGCTCGTTGATGAGATTTCTCTGAAAGTTCAAGAGCAGTCCACTGCCTCGCGGTTGACGCTTGGCTCTTGAGCACACATATTGCGTCAAGGGTTGTCATACAGCCAATGGGTAGTTTGTAAGGGATGGCAAGCAGACCAAAACCATTGACGACGCCTTCCCCTGAGCAAATTCAGCGATATGGCGAATTGTGTCAACTCATCGCGCGTCATAACGACCTGTATCACGTCAGTGATTCACCCGAAATCAGCGACGCCGATTTCGATACTCTTGTACGAGAGCTTCGCGCGCTTGAGGCAGAGTTTTCTCAGTTCAACGACACCACATCACCAACAAAATCGGTCGCTCCTATCGCGCACACAACATTTGACCCAGTCAAACATCGTGTGCCAATGACGAGTCTTGACAACGCAATGGATCCCGTTGAGTTGCAGGCCTGGGGTGATCGCGTCACCAAAATCTTGGGCAATGACTCCGTGCAATATGTCTGCGAACTAAAAATTGATGGTCTCGCAATGAGTATTCGGTACGAGCAAGGCGTTCTTGTGCAGGCTGCAACTCGTGGTGACGGGCAAGTCGGAGAAGACGTCACAGCAAATGTGGCGACTATTTCGTCTGTGCCACACACAATCAGTGGTCAATTATTGACGCCTGTCCCAGAGGTGTTAGAGATTCGTGGCGAGGTGTACATGTCCACTGCTGCGTTTCAAAAGTTTCGCACTGAAAAAGAGGCAGAGAATGCGCAGCGAATTTCAGATGGCAAACAACCTGTTGCAGTTCCGGTAAATCCGCGTAACGCTGGAGCCGGAAGTTTGCGTCAAAAAGATTCACGCATCACAGGTGCTCGAGAATTATCTTTGTGGGTATATCAGCTCGGAGAAGTTATCGGTGGACCAGAATTTTCATCTCATCACGAAACAATGGAGTATGTAAAGGGTTTGGGGCTTCCTGTCAATCCAGAAATTCGGGTGGTTTCGTCCCTGGATGAAGTGTTCGAGTTTTGTAAATACTGGCAAACCAATCGTCATGACTTGGGATACGAAATAGATGGCGTTGCGGTCAAAGTAGACAATCTCAGTCAACGCGAAACACTGGGTTTCACGTCGCGTGCACCTCGGTGGGCGATTGCTTTTAAGTTCCCTCCCGAAGAACGCAATACAGTGCTGCAAGACATCGGCGTATCAATTGGTCGCACCGGACGCGCAACACCATTTGCTGTTCTTGATCCCGTATTTGTCGGTGGCTCAACGGTGTCAATGGCCACGTTGCATAATCGCGATCAAGTGGCGCTAAAAGACCTGCGTGTGGGCGACACCGTGGTCGTACGAAAGGCCGGAGACGTTATCCCCGAAGTCGTTGGACCTGTGTTGTCACTGCGTCCAGTAGGTGCCGTTGCATGGACTTTCCCTGCTGTATGCCCATGCCCCATGGGCAGTGCATTGGTAAAACAAGATGACGTTGCAGATACAAAATGTGTTGAGCCATCGTGTCCATTTCAGCGCGATCAGCGCATAATGTATTTTGCATCGCGTACCGGAATGGATATCGAGGGTTTAGGCGAGCGCACAGTGTTTGCACTTAGTGATGCAGGACTAGTGAGCGATGTTGGCGACTTATATTCACTCAGCGTCGAACAATTGCTCACGTTAGACGGATTCGCCGAACTCAGTGCGACAAATTTAGTTGTTGCCATTCGTGGTTCTGCGACAAGACCGTTACCTAAGTTGCTCACGGCACTGGGCATCAAGAACTTAGGACCTGCTGCATCTGAGTCTCTCTCTCGAGTATTCGGAACACTTGACAAGATTATTGAATCAACTCCTGAACAACTTGCCCAAGTAGATGGTGTTGGTGATGTCATTGCACAATCAATTTCGTCGTGGTTTGCCCAAAAAGAAAATATAGATATTATTCGAAAGCTGCGCACAGCAGGAGTTGACTTCGGAAACGTTATTGTCTCGACCGCAAAACAAACTCTGGTTGGCAAAGCTGTGGTCGTGACCGGAACACTTGAAAACTATTCACGCCAAAGTGCCCAAAGTGCCATTACTGATCGTGGTGGCAAAAGTCCAGGGTCAGTGAGTGCAAAAACATTTGCAGTAGTGGTCGGTGATGGTGCTGGAGCAAGCAAACTGACAAGTGCTCAAGAGTTGCAGATACCCATTTTGGATCAAGAGGGTTTTGAGTATTTGCTAGAAACTGGCAATCTGCCACCAGTGCAATAAATACTTAGTTGACGCTGAACTCCCATGTAAACGACTTGGCCTTATCGCGAGTCGCATCAATTTTCCAGAACAAAACTGATGCAATGTGTTTGCCCTGAAAGAGTCCAGTTATTGCTGCTCCAACTTGTGGCTGAAATGAGATCGTAAAGTTTCCCGGGTCATAGATTGCTGTTGCCGGAATATCCACCTGTGCACCGGGCTGGATCATTTGGGTTGCGCCTGACAGTTCGTCGAGTCGCGTGACGGGCAACTCAAGACCATCCAGAATAAGAACGGCGTTGTAGCCATCGGTGAAGTCAACAAAAATTTGAGACTGACGCAACACGATGTCGCCTGGTCCTGGATTAATACTGGACACTTCTGCGGGCAGTTTTTGCGCGTCTCTACCGGTCTGGGCTGAGTTAAGGCCAATAACAATCAGGGCAAGACCAGTGATGAAACCCAATGGAATAAGCAGTTTTTTGGGGTGAAACTGAGATGCCACGTCTCTATTCTGGCTCTTTTGGGGCCCACGGGCACAATGGACAGCCTAATAACGGTAGATTTCATGGGTCATGAGTGGGTCGGAGA
Source organism: Ilumatobacteraceae bacterium (assembly GCA_016463545.1). Classification (GTDB taxonomy): domain Bacteria; phylum Actinomycetota; class Acidimicrobiia; order Acidimicrobiales; family Ilumatobacteraceae; genus UBA2093. The sequence goes on along the minus strand of JAEMRC010000066.1, from coordinate 5,765 downwards.
GTGTGCTGGGAACTGTCCTTGCAGGACGGTATCGGCTGGACCACGTTCGAGTAGATGCCGATTCGGGTCTCACTGTCAAAGGCACCGCGCAGTTTGATGCACTCGATCTATTGTCTAATGAAACTCTCGGCGTGCGCCTGACCGAACTGGACCGTTTGGTTGATATCTCGCTTGGCTCCACGACTCCAGCCGATGCCTTGGACATGTTTGAGCGCCAATGTCAGACAGCGACATTGTTGCAACACCCCGTGATTGAGTCGATGCTGGATCACGGTGACGTCACCATTGGCGGCGCGCGATACGTGTACACAGTGGCACAACGCATTGCCGGGGGGTCATTGCGAGAATTCCTGGATCGAGGTCGTCGTCTGACTCCGTCACAGGCATTAATTGTGGGCATCGACGTGTGTCGCGCACTTGATGCAGCCATTCAGCAAGACATCGTCCACGGAGACATCAGACCGTCGAGACTCGTTTTTGGACTTGATCGACGCGTGCGAGTTGTGGGGTTTGGTGCGCCACTTCGCGCTGTTGACAATTTAGGAATTGAGCAAGCCAACTATGCCGCGCCAGAGTTGGGGCAAGGCTCTGATCGCTCGGCGAGTAGCGATGTGTATTCCTTGGCGCTCACACTTGTAGAAGCACTCACCGGAGTGATTCCGTTTGCCGGTGATTCAGCCGCCACCGCATTAACTAATCGAATCGGAAAACTTTTGCCAGTGAACGCAGATTTTGGAGCACTGGCACAAGTACTTGAGCGCGCAGGTCGACCCGATGCGTCAGAGCGTTTTACGCCTCGCGAATTTGGTCAAGCACTTGTACAAGCAGCAGAAAATTTGCCACGTCCAACACCCATTGAGATTGTTGGAACTGGATTATTTGACGACGAAGTTGCCAGCACAGATCCGTCCAAACCAATTGAACGTCCTGTATTAAATCCACCAGTAGCAAATCCACCAGTAGCAAATCCACCAGTATTTGGTGCGCCCCGAACAGAGCAGGGTGCACCAATTATTATTCGAACGACTCCGCTTCTGCCAATGCCCGATATCCATGTCCCAGCGGGCGCGAGCGTGATGCAGCCAAACCCCGTATCACCAGACCCCGTCACGATTGGTCGCGATTCGACAGAACCTACTGCAATTGATGCTGATTTTCTTCGATCGCTTGAGGCTCAAGATCCCACAAGTCAAACCCCGACTCCCAGAAAACGTCGCTGGAAGAAACGAATTGCGTTCGCTGTTCTTGTCGTGATGGCACTTGCTGGTGGTGGCACCGTTGCGTACAACACAGTGTTGAATCCATCACACCTGGTTCCAGATTTGTCCGGAATACCAGAAGCTGAAGCACGAAATGTGCTGTCACAATATGGATGGACAGTGTTGGTGTCTAAAGAGCGCAGCGATGTTGTGCAAAAAGATCAGATCATTCGCACCGATCCCGCTGTCGGTGCATCTGTGAAAAAGCGAGACTCGATAACTTTTTTTGTGTCAGAAGGGCCAACGCTGACAGCGCTAGAAGATTTCACCGGCTTGACCACTGATGCGGCAAGGGTAAAGATTTCCGAACTTGGATTAGTGCCAGCAACAACCGAGCTCGCAGACGAAGTGATCGCAATCGGAACGGTGCTCTCGTGGTCTATTCCTGATCAACCAACTTTGAAGGCGGGCGACACATTGGTCAAGGGCACCACGGTTTCACTTGTGTTGTCATCTGGTCCGGCACCCCGCACGCTTCCTAAATTAGTTGGACTATCAGTTGAAGAAGCAACGACGATGTTGACTGAGTTGGGTTTGACCGTCACCAATTTAGGTGAATCACCCACACTCGCAATCGGCCGGGGTCGCATTTCAGCCCAACTGCCCGGTGTCGGCGAAAAAGTACCGCGCGGATCTGCAGTCTTGATCGCTGTCTCATCAGGACAAAAACAAGTCATCTTGCCAGCGATATACGGACGTACCTTAATAGTTGTGCGTGAGCGTTTAGAAAAAGAGGGCCTCATCGTTGGCAAAGTCAGCGGTAATGGCGCCAAGGGCTTGTCGAAGGCACTAGTCAAGGGCAAGGTGGTGCGCAATTACACCAAAATGCTTCTTGGAAATACCGTTGACCTCGTGTTCCCCTAGGTCGCATCTCTAATCTGTAGTCAGTGGTGTGACGGTTTTGTTACCCATAAATTCAGGGAGACATAAACATGGGTGCACTAGACGGTCGAGTTGCAATTATCACCGGAGCAGGACGAGGCATTGGTCGAGAGCACGCACTTTTATTTGCCCATGAAGGTGCGCAAGTGGTGGTGAATGATTTGGGCGGAGCAAATGACGGAACGGGCAATGACGCCACCCCTGCACAAGAAGTCGTGAATGAAATTATTGCAATGGGTGGTAGCGCCATAGCGAACTACGACAATGTCGCCGATTGGGAAGGCGCGCAACGGATGGTAAATATGGCCGTTGAGACATTTGGTGATCTTGACATCTTGGTGAATAACGCCGGAATCTTGCGAGACAGATTGTTGGTGAACATGACAGAGGCTGAGTGGGATGCTGTTATTGCAGTGCATCTCAAAGGCCATTTTGCACCTTCTCGATGGGCCGCTGCATATTGGCGCGAGCAGTTCAAAGCCGGAAACACTCGTGCACGTAATTTGGTGCACACATCCTCGACATCGGGGCTCATGTCGAATCCTGGTCAATCAAATTACGGTGCGGCCAAGACGGGCATTGCCACATTCTCACAGATTTTGGCAAAAGAACTTTCTCGCTTCAATGTTAAGAGCAACTCCATTGCTCCTGCTGCTCGCACGCGACTGACTCTTGCCACTCCTGGTCTTGGTGATCATATTGCTGTTCCACAAAATGCGGCGACATTTGATGAGTGGGATCCAGCAAACATTTCACCACTTGTTGCATATTTGGCGTCTGAAGAGTGTGCTTTTACTGGTGAGACATTTTTTGTAAAGGGTGGTGAAGTCACTCGAGTTCGTTCGTGGGAGATGGCGGAGTCAGTTGACCACAAAGACAGATGGAGCGTGGCAGAACTCACAGCAGCCCTCGCCGAAATGGCTGCCTCACTGCGCTAGACATGATGTCGTGAATTCCAACGATGACAGTGGTTCAATCCTTCGTCCACGAGACACGATCACCGTTGAAAATGCTGGAGTCGATGAAGTCTCGGTAGTTCCGTGGACGATGATGCTTCCGCGCAAGATTGCGCGCAGGGTAGGCATCACTCGTCAGTGGGCAACATTGTCCGTGGTGTTAGGTGGGCTCTTTGCGACAAGTTTTACGATCACCGTATTGGTCGTGTCGCTCGAGGGAATTGCAACTGACCTAGACACTTCAGTGAGTGCTCTCAATTGGGCAATCATCGGACCAATGTTGGCATTTGGCGTCGTCGGACCCGCCTATGGCAAAGCTGGCGATCTTTGGGGTCACAAGCGGGTATTTGTGCTGGGACTTTTGTTTGCCGGCTTCTTTGGAATCTTGACGGCAGTTGCATGGAATGCTGCGTCAATGATCACGTTTCGAATCTTGTCAGCGAGCGCTGGATCAGCCACAGGACCAGCAGCGATGGCATACATCAATCGTTTGTTTGAGCCCCAAGACAGAGTGATGCCACTGTCGCTCTGGAGTTTCACTACGGCAGGTGCACCAGTGTTAGGGGTGGTCTTGGGTGCACCTCTTGTGGAGTCGATTGGGTGGCGCACAATTTTTATTGTGCAGGCACCGTTGTGCATCGTTGGAGCAGCTGTTGCATTTTGGTTATTACCTCAAACAAGTCGGATGAAGAATGTCAAGTTTGATGTGTGGGGGTCATTGACACTTGGTTGTGGCGCAACGGCAGTGCTGTTCGGAATCAGCAGGGGTTATGCGTGGGGTTGGACGAGCCCGCGAATTGTTATTTCAATCGCACTCGGAATTCTATTGCTGCGTCAGTTCGTTCGCATAGAGCGCCGTGTCGAGGAACCATTAATGCCACTGTCTTGGTTGCACACTCCCAATATTGCATTTCCTATCATGAGTCAGTCATTGACAAATTTTGCCTACATGGGTGGATTTATTATTGTGCCGCAATTACTCGATAAAGGCTTAGGAATGACGAGTGGTCACATCGGTTGGCTCGTCATCGCGAGACCACTGACGTTTTCGATCGTGGCTCCGTTGGGAAGTTTTGTCACCATGCGCGTTGGTGAACGAGTATCGAGCATGGTTGGTGCTGGATTTGTGATGGCCTCGATGGTGTCACTGTCGCTCGTTGGACTCGGAACACGCGATGTTTTTATTGCTGGGGCATTGGCATTATCTGGAGTTGGTCTTGGACTTGCATCACCAGCACTCACTGCACTTGTTGCCAATGCAGTGGATGATGATCATGTTGGAGTCGCTGGAGCCATGCAGCAACTCATGAATCAAATGGGCGCAGTGGTGGGTTCAACTGTGATGATTTCAATTCATGAATCCACGATGTCGCATGGTGAAGTAGAAAGTTTTGGGTACGCACTTCTGGCAGGTGCGGTGTTTGCTGGAGCAGGAATGCTTGTTGCATCAAAAGTGACATCAACTGACCGGAGTGAGTTTAGAAAAGTGGCATAGCAAGAATTAAGTGGTGATCTCTTTTATCTCTGCTGCAATTTTGATGGCGATGGCATCCTGGGGCATTGCGGTTTGCATACCCATAATTTTCATCATATCGCCCTCAACTTTTATTTTTCCGCCCATAAATGCTTGCATGGTGGCTGCCTGGTCTTGATCAATTAAAAGTTTGCGCATCGTGTCGTAGTCAGTGATAATTGTTGCATCAGGATTTTCAAGAACACCCAGATCTGTATTGAGTGCGCCGCTTGACGTGTCCATAAATGCATAGACAGTGCCATCACCAAACGGAACACCGGTAATGGTCTGATTGATTCGAAGCGAGACGGTAATTTTGGCTGCCTCTGCGGCGTATTTTTCGCGGATTGCACGCGCTGCGGCCATCCAGTCATCAGATAAAAAACTGTGTGTCATGGTATTCCCCTTTGAGATGTGGTCTGAACGCTCCAAACGCTAGTGGCAGATGTGAACGTTTTGTTAAGCGGACCTAATCAATAGCAGTTTTTGCTGGTTTGTCAGCGAGAATAGATATATGGCACGAATCCTTGTTTCTGAAGAACTCGCCGAACGCGGTCTTGACCGACTTCGACAGGCCGGACACGACGTAGATGTACAAATAGATCTCACACCTGAGCAGTTGCGTGTTGCCATCAAGGGCGCGCGCGCGTTGATTGTGCGCTCCGCTACCCAAGTAGACGAGGCCTTGCTTGAGGCAGGGACAGATCTCATTGTTGTGGGACGTGCCGGAGTTGGTCTAGACAATGTTGATGTTGAGGCCGCCACAAAGCGCGGGGTGATGGTCGCCAATGCTCCTGAATCAAATATTGTGTCAGCGGCAGAGCACACGATGGCAATGTTGTTGGCTGTTGCTCGAAATGTTCCCCAAGCACATGCTGCACTCGTACAAGGCAGATGGGAGCGAAGCAAATGGGAAGGAGTCGAACTTCTTGACAAGACACTTGCAATCGCCGGACTTGGACGAATCGGAAAACTAGTCGCCCAGCGCGCTGCCGCTTTTGGAATGCGCATTATTGCCTTTGATCCGTATGTTTCTGAAGAGCGTGCACGTGCAATGAATATTGAGTTGATGGATATCGATCGTCTCATCACAGAAGCAGACTTCTTGACAGTGCATCTACCTAAAAACAAAGAAACAATTGGGCTCATTGGTCG
>JAEMRC010000065.1 GCA_016463545.1 Ilumatobacteraceae bacterium | reverse complement strand
TCTTCGATTCCCATAAACGCCCATGCTTCTTTGGGCGGAACCAGGTCACCTGTCACTAGATGCTCATCGCTGTGACACAAACCTGCGGCTTTCCATTGCACCAAGACCTCTTTGGCCTTCGGACCATGAACATCAATCTCTTCGACGCTCCACTCTTGATTGAGTCCCCATAACACTGCTGCTTTTGATTTCATATCTTTCGTCCTTTTGCTCGATGATTAATTTTTGTCGTTAATTCGTTGACACTGTCAATCCAAAACTAAAACTCCACGAATGTTCTTACCGTCGCGCATCGCCTGGTATCCCTCGTTCACTCCTTCAAGTGGATACCGTTTGGTAATCAGTCCATCAAGATCGAGTTGACCAGCGCGGTATAGCCCAATCAACTTAGGAATATCAGCACGCGGATTTCCGGACCCAAACAGCGAGCCAACGACTTGCTTCTCCATGAGCGTGAGATCGAGCAAATTCATTGTTGCGCTCATCTCAAACGCGGGATGAATGTTGGTCACGACGACGCGCCCGCGCTTTGCAGTCAGTGCCATCGCCTCTGCCATAAGTGCACCATTACCCACGCCCATTGTCATAATGACTTTGTTGGCCATGGTTCCCCATGTGATGTCTTGCAACAATGGCAATGCTTCTGTCATCGAAGCAGCAGTATGTGTTGCGCCAAGTTCCATCGCTTTTTCACGCTTGAATTCGACAGGATCAATTGCCACGATGCGCTTTGCACCCGCGAGTTTTGCTCCCTGAATTGCATTGGCACCAATACCTCCGATACCGACTACAGCAACAGTGTCTCCAGGTCGCGTCTCGGCGGCGTACACCGCACTACCCCAACCCGTCACAACACCACAGCCAAGCAGACAGGCTCGGTCAAGTGGAACATCGTTGTCGATCTTGATACACGATGCTTCGTTCACCACTGTGTGGTTGGCAAATGTTCCGAGCAAACACATCGTGCCGAGATCTTGGCCTTGAGCATGATGACGAGATCCGCCATCCGTGATTTGTCGACCAGTTCCCATGAGAGCCCCGAGGTCGCAGAGGTTCTGATGTCCGCGAGAACAACTCGCACATTTTCCGCACGATGGGATAAATCCAAAGACCACGTGATCACCAACTGCGAGCCAACTCACACCGGCTCCAACTTCTTGCACAACGCCTGCACCCTCATGGCCCCCGATGATGGGGAGACCAAACGGCAAATCGCCCGTCACGAGGTGCTCATCGCTATGACACATGCCGGACGCCGCAATCTTGACCAAGACTTCGCCCGGGCCTGGTGGATCGAGTTCAATTTCTTCAACGCTCCACGGCGTATTAAGTTCCCACAGGATTGCTGCTTTGGTCTTCATTGCTTCTCCCCACACTTGTCGGTGATCCCGAACGCTTCCCCTGACATTACCCAAAAATCTGCCTCACCTTCTATTGGTGCTCTCTCTGGGCACAGACCTTCTCCCCGTGGCCATGTTGAGTACGCTCAAGGTATGCAAACACAACCCGCCCCATCGAACGGTTCTCCTGCCCAATCGCCTCAGGGTTCAACCACGACAGAAGCGTCCACCGCAGTGGTCCTCGAAGAAGAGCTCCTGATCGAGGAAATCTCGATCGACGGCATGTGTGGCGTCTACTAAAGATCATCGGTACTCCCTAACATGACCATCACCATTGACTCTGCGTGCGAGTTAGACCCACGAGTCTCGCTGCGACCAGAACCATTTGGTGCGCTTGCGTACCACTACGGAAACAGAAGACTTGTTTTTTTGCGCCACCCTGACGTTGTATCAGTGGTGAAGTCATTGGGCGAGCACGTATCAGTGCGCGAAGCACTCGTAGCCAACACAGTTCTTGAAGCGCGGTGGCCTGCGTTTGTCTCGGCAATTGACTCACTTTGCGAATCGGACATCATCCGTGTCCGTTAGCCCACTCGTCGAAGAACTCAAGCGCGGACTTGATGCCCCCATTTGTCTGACATGGGAACTTACGTACGCCTGCAACTTGTCGTGTATTCATTGTTTGAGCAGCAGCGGTCAACGTGACCCCGATGAACTGACAACAGCGCAAGCAAAAGCAGTGCTTGATGAATTGCGCGATCTTCAGGTGTTCTACATCAACATTGGTGGAGGCGAGCCAATGATTCGGCGTGACTTTTTTGAGATTCTTGAACACTCCGGCAAGAACGGAATCGGCGTCAAGTTCTCGACAAACGGCGCATTCATTGATGCCGAAAAGGCTCGTCGTCTTGCAGCAATGGATTACCTCGATATTCAAATCAGCCTCGACGGCGCCGATGCTCTCACAAATGACTCAGTGCGCGGCGAAGGTTCATACGCAATCGCACGACGCGCAATGGACAATCTTGCTGCCGCAAATTTTGGTCCGTTTAAGATTTCTGTTGTCATGACTCGACACAATGTGTCGCAACTTGATGAATTCAAGATGCTTGCTGATTCTTACGGTGCACAACTACGCATCACTCGGTTACGTCCCGCTGGTCGCGGTGCCGATAGTTGGAACGATTTGCATCCCACCAACGAACAGCAGCGAGAAATCTACAACTGGCTCATGTCGCACGGAGACAATGTCCTCACTGGTGATTCGTTCTTTCATCTCAATGCGCTTGGCCCTGCATTACCCGGACTCAACATGTGCGGCGCTGGACGTGTTGTCTGCCTGATTGATCCAGTTGGCGATGTGTACGCATGCCCCTTTGTTATCCATGACGAGTTCAAAGCCGGAAGCGCACTTGACGATGGTGGTTTCACCAAGGTCTGGCGCGAATCCGCGCTCTTTCAAGAACTGCGTGAGCCCGAAAGTGCAGGGGCATGTGCATCATGTGATTCATACGATGCTTGCCAGGGTGGATGCATGGCAGCAAAGTTTTTTACAGGCCTACCACTCGATGGACCAGACCCCGAATGCGTCAAGGGACATGGCGAGGAGTCATTATTGTCGGTGCCGATTTTGCTCACGCCTCGACCCTCGCCAGATCACAGCAAGCCCTCGATTGTGACACTGCGTCAACCTGCTGTGAGGGTCTGACGTGTTTGCAACCACTATCGCAGTCATCGCGATTTGTGTACTGTCATATTTTCTCGGCACTTTCCCGAGTGCAATCATGGTGGCAACAAGCAAAGGTCTTGACATCACGCACATTGGCTCGGGCAACCCGGGCACAAGCAATATTGCACGCGCTATGGGCTGGAAATACGGCGCGCTCGTTTTTGTGATGGATGCTGGCAAGGGATCAATTGCCACTGCAATCGGAGTGTTCATCTCAGATCGGCAACTCGGCTATCTCTGTGGCGCTGTCGCAATTATCGGGCACATGTTTCCGGTACAACGAAAGTTCAAAGGGGGCAAGGGTGTCGCAACAGGCGCAGGAATTATATTTGTCATGTATTTCTTTGTCATGCTTCTCCTTTCGGTGATGTGGGTGATATCACTCAAACTCACAAAAAAAGCATCGATCGGTTCGATTTTGCTGTTGCCATTACTCCCTATTTTATTTGCTCTTGCCGGCGCTCCGGCATGGGAGATCTGGACAACGATTGGGCTCGGAGTTATCATCGAAATTCGTCATACCGCAAACATCAAACGATTACTTTCTGGCAACGAGCCGCCGGTCAGCGGAGCATCGATCTAACAAATCTCTATGTTTGCCATTCTTGATACTTTTTTTCAATGGTTAGAAGAATTTTCTTCCTCACCATCTTTTTATCTCATTATTTTTGGGGTTGCACTCATGGACTCGGTTATCCCAATCGTGCCGAGCGAGACAATGGTCATCATCGCCGGGGTGAGTGCCGGCAGCGGAAAACTTTTTTTGCCCCTCGTCATCATTTCTGCTGCTAGTGGCGCATTTACGGGAGACAATTTGAGTTATCTCATTGGTCGTTCTGCATCAGCGCGCATTACTCGGTACTACGAGCGCAAAGAAAAAGGGCGTAAGAGACTGGAGTGGGCCCACGCTCAGGTGCAAGAACGGGGTGGACTGCTTCTGGTCACTGCTCGATTTATTCCAGGAGGTCGAACCATCGTGACGTTGTCCTGTGGAATCACAAATCAGACACATCAATGGTTTGCCAAATGGGCTCTCTTGGCTGGTTCTATTTGGGCGACTTACGCTTCATTATTGGGCTACATCGGCGGAAAAACATTCGGAGACAATCATGCGCTGGCGTTTCTTGTGGCATTTGGACTTGCGCTCTCGGTCACTGTCGTTATTGAACTCATCCGTGCCGCGCGCAAGAAGCGCACGGACAACCCTATTGTGAAGTAATGGTTCCTGCGTTACTTCCGATCCTTGTTCTCCCAATAGGCGCGCACGAACAACATGGTCACCACCTACCTGTCGACACTGACACTCGTATCGCCACAGCAATCGCCCAACTCGCAATTGTGAATTGCCAATCAGATGATTATGTTCTTGCCCCATCCCTGCCGATTTCTGCGAGCGACGAACATCACGGGTTTGATGGCACACTCAGCGCAGGGACACACGCAACGACAAACTTTCTTGTCGCCGTGTGCCGATCGGCGACCTGGTGCCGCGGAGTTGTGCTGGTAAATGGTCATGGCGGAAACGCCGACGCACTTATCGAACTTCACCGCGCACTCGAATTTGAAAACATCACTCATGCCATCTGGTCTGTCACGGGTGCTGCAATCACTGATACACATGCGGGGCATTTTGAAACGTCCATCATGTTGCATCTTTTCCCAGAATTAGTTCGTCTGCATTCTGCTAAAGCCGGAAACACGACTCCACTCGATCAACTCATGCCAATCATGCGACAACAAGGTGTTCGCGCGGTTTCTCAAACGGGCATTCTTGGTGATCCCACCACGGCAAGTGCTGAGCAAGGACTCGTGCTCGTTGAACAAAATGTTTCTTCGCTTGTTAGTCGTCTTGAGCACTGTCATTCCACATGGAAATCTTCGGAGTGACGACTTCGTTCTACATCGACTCTTCTTGGCATCGCAACACAAAGAGGGATGTCATCTTTGCGGGCTCACCACTACGAGCCTTCCGACTTTCGCAAGCCGGAACTGTGATTGCAGATGCACTCGAGCGTGGTGAAGAACTAACGAACGGACACGAACAACTCACGACCAGACTTCTGCAGGCCGGTGCCGTGCATCCTCGCCTGTCCGAGGCGTTGAAGCCAGAGGACATCACAATTGTTATTCCGGCATTCGTGCGTGACTCGACAGACATGTCGACACTGCAAAAACTCGCGGCCCTTTTTCAGAATCATCCCGTCATCATCACTGACGATGCATCCCCTCTACGTATTGATGTTGACGGCGCAGTCGTCATTCGTCATTCGACTAATCGGGGTCCAGCAGCAGCGCGCAATACCGCCCTTGAGAAAGTGTCAACGACATACGTGGCATTCGTTGACCTTGATGCGTCTATTACGAGCGATCAACTCTGCTGCCTTGGATCGCTCTTTAAAAGCGCAGATACAGGAGTCGTTGCACCACGTGTTGCCTCTCAAGAATCTGCGTCACAACTAAGCCATTACGAAGTCGTGAGATCACCACTTGACATGGGGGTCCTACCTGCCCTGATCAGGCCAGGTAGTCGCGTGCCCTATGTTCCAGCTGCAATCCTTCTGGCAAGAACCGCCATTGTTCGTCATGTCGGTGGCTTCAATGAAACGATGCGTTACGGGGAAGATGTCGATCTGCTGTGGAGACTTTCTGACGCCGGAATCATGTGTCGTTACGAACCTCAAGTCACAGGTGTGCATACGCCTCGCGCATCTCTTAGGAAGTTTTTCCTCCAGCGCTTTCACTATGGTTTGAGCGCTGCTGTTCTTGCTAAAAATCACAGGTCGTACGTTGCTCCGTTTGCCACCAACATTCTCATGATTGGATCCTTGATTTCTGTTGTGGCGTGTGCCCCGCTCTTTGTTGGACTTTTCTTGTTGGCGCAGTTTGCATCTTCATCATTCATGCTTTTTCGCATTGGCGACGATCTAGCCCACGCATGCACAACTGCAATCATGAACATCGTTCATTCAGCGCGCACATTTGCTGATGCAGTAACGCGAGCATGGTTCTGGCTATTTATTATTCTTGCGATCTTCTTTCCATCGCTGAGATGGATCATCGTTGGCTCCATCGTGCTTCCTGCTGTATCGCAGTGGAGCCGTCACCGCACTATGAATCCACTCACATTTGTTGTGCTTCGGAGCATTGACAATTTTTCATATTGTGCTGGCGTCTGGCGTGGGGTCCTGCAGCAAAAATCATTTGCAGCACTCGTCCCAAGAATTACTGTGTGGCGGCGGCGCGCAGGCTGATGTTGTTGCACTCAATGCAAACCGACTCAGGAATAATCTTCCAGCGCATCAGTTGAGAAAACACCAAACACCCCAAGCACACACCGACAAATGATTCAAGCGACGCGGCCACTGTGAGCAAGATGATCACGACCGTTGCTGCGACATGGGCATCTTGAAGCCACAGCACACTGGCAGTGAGCGAAAAGACAACTCCAATTCCCTGCGCGAAACGTTTTGGCGGACCGGGTACGAGGCGTTGTGCAAATGAAAGTTTTGGCGTAATGAGTTGAGTGGCAATACGTCCGAGTGGGCTCAGTCGTGGTCCGGTGAGAACTCGAGCAATGAAGCCATAACTCAACGGCACCAAGACCCATCCGTTTTGTGTCACGATAAAAATCACACTCATCAACACCACGCCCCCTGCCACCACGCGCGCGGACACCTCATTCACGGGGTTGGGGAAAGAAAAAAATCCAGACAACGGGCGAGCCACACAGTCACAATAGGCCCCAATACCCGACTAAACAACTCAACAATTGATTGGCGGCTACCGTTTGGGTATGACTCTGCGGCTCACCGTGAACCAAACCCGCTGGAAAGACCATGTACAGAGCGTCGCGCGCGACTTTCCGGGTCTTGTCCCAGTTATCAAAGGCAACGGATACGGCTTGCGACGCTCAAATCTCATACCTCTCGTCAGTCAGATCGCATCTGAGGTCGCCTTTGGAACGGTGTACGAAGTGCGAGATATTCCTGCCGGAATAACTCCCATCGTGTTGACCCCCACGATGTCGGCTCCACCCAACACCATGCCTGCCTCGACGGTTCTCACCATCGGTCGTCTTGAGCACATCACGGCGCTCTCGCACTTTGGCTGGACCGGAAATGTTGTCATAAAACTTCAGTCTTCAATGTTGAGATACGGCACAACTCAAGAAAATCTTGCAGCACTCCTTGCTGAGGCCAAGAATGCACACCTCTTGGTTGTCGGGTTCTCTATTCATCCACCACTTGATGGTGAGATGCAAATGCACGTCAACGATATTGAAAAATGGCTCGACCATCTCGATCCTGCACTTCCGATGTACATCAGCCATGTCAATGCTTCTGCAGTGCGACAGCTTCGAAAAAGTCATCCACAATGGGACTTTAGGACTCGACTCGGAACCGAGTTATGGCTTGGTGATAAATCAATGATGAAACTTAGCGCCGATGTATTAGACAGACACGCTGTTGAATCGACGCAAACAGTTGGCTATCGTCAACAAAGAGTTTCTGGAATGGGTGAAATTGTTCTCGTCGGAGCCGGAACCGCACACGGAGTCACGCCCCTCGATGATGGTCGTAGTCCATTTCACTTTCAAAACCAACGAATCAACCTGCACGAAGCACCACATATGCACACCTCGATGCTTTTCATTGCAAGGGGCAGACCCGTGCCATCTGTTGGGGAATGGATCGATGTTCAGCGCCCACTCACACAGGTACTGGCCGATGTCTTGCTGTGGGAAAAATAAACTGCATCAGAAGTTCTGCTTTAGATGACTAACGCCTCTCGAATTGCAACTCCTGATATTGCACGAGCGCTCGCTCTCAGCGGTGTTGTCGCGATGAATTACCATGCATACCTCAACAGGTCAGAAGCAATCAGACCACTACACCCATCTGTTTGGCAAGACATCTTTAATCCAAACACTGGTTTTTTAACAACTCGTTTCGCAGCACTTTTTGTGATAGTGGCTGGTGTGTCACTCTCTCTATTCGTCGAAAAAACTTCCAGACAACGCGAGAAAATACAATTGACAATATTCCGTCGTGGATTTTTCTTGCTTGTCATTGGATACTGCGTGGAGTGGATTTGGCACGGAACAATCCTCTTTTATTACGGTGCCTACTTTTTACTTGCAACTTTTTTTATCTTTCGCTCAACGCGCACCCTTCTTGTCACGGCCTTTCTGGCTGTAATTGCTGGCGCTGCCCTGCAGGCGTGGCGAATGAGCGAAGCATTCGATGGCCATCGCACGGCATGGCTAGCGCCACAGTCAATCTCGACACCACGCGATTTTTTGATTCGAGTATTCGTGTCATATACGCACCCCCTCCTCCCCTGGTTTGCCTTTATCTGCGCGGGAATCTTGCTGGGAAGGCACCTCGGCAGCATCGCCCTGTGGCGAGCCAAGGTGGCCACTTCAGCCCTTGCCGTCGCGGGCTGCGCATATCTTTTGTCGCATCTTGTTCACCATTTTATTGAACCCACAACGCAATGGAATGTTGCGCTGAGATCGCTGACCTCAACTGATCCTTCTTCGCGGGGAATTTTGTACAGCATCACCACCGGTGGAGTGGCTATCTGCGTTTTTCTTTTGGTCTCAATTTGGTGTGAAAAGCGATCACTCATTTGGCTAAAAGAGATCTTGCAACGAATCGGACAAACGACGCTCACGATTTATATCGCGCACGTACTTTTCTATAACGGAATCGTCAACCGCCTTCATTGGGTTAAGCCCACCGGCGTTGATACTGCGCTAGTTCTCTCAGGAGTATTTCTTTGTATCGCCGCGGCGCTCTCACTTTGTTGGACTCGATTTATGGGGCAGGGCCCGCTGGAACGTCTCTACCGTCTATTTGGCGGTTGAGTCCGCGCCAACCGACGGCAGCGGCACCGATCAGACCACCTTCACTGCCCAAAGCCACGGGGATGATACGTGCTTTACGAGAAAAATCGAGACGGCACAACTCATCCATCTTCTCCTGCGCTGATGCAAAAAATGTTGCACCAAACCCGAGAGCAACCCCGCCGCCCACGACTACTAGCTCGAGATCTAAAAAATTACAGATCGATGCCGCTGCCTGACCAACTAAGCGGCCGGTGCGTTGCATGATTTCATATGTTGGCTCAGTTGGTGAACGCCCTGTGATTGCTTCAATCGCAAGTCCAGATGCCTCGGCCTCAAGACAACCTTGTCCGCCACACGAGCATCGCCGACCATTTGGTTCGACAACAATATGCCCCACATGCCCCGCATTGCCAGTAGCACCGGACAGTAGTTCTCCGTTCAAAACGATTCCACCACCAACACCAGTGCTCACCACCATTGCCATAAAATTGTTACACCCTTTTGCTGCACCGAGCCACCCTTCGCCAAGCGCAAGCGCTTTCGCATCTCCGTCACCAAAGACCGGTAATCCACTGACCTCTATCAACTTGTGCTGCAATTGAAAATCAACCCAAGCCCTAATGTTGAGAGGAGATACGGACGCAACATTGTGCGTGATTGGCCCCGCACTACCGACCCCCACCACCACGGGAGTGCATTTGTGATGGTCGGACGCACGGCTTATCTGACGACGAACGACATGTCCAAGATCTGCAAACAAATCCTCAGCGCTGAGTGAGTGATTGACCGCAATTGTCTCGCGATCGAGTAGTTGTCCTTGGCGATCAACCACACCAACCGAAAATTTTGTGCCGCCAATATCTATTCCGATTGCAACGTCCATAGCACTGTTCATTATGTCAGCACATTGAAAGAGAAAAACCCCCGATCAATGACCTACATTAAAGATATGGGTGCTTCCTGGGACGAATTACTCAAAGACGAGCGTCAAAAATCGTATTTCATAGAACTTGAGCAGTTCCTCGCAGAGGAGCGTCAACTCCATCCGGTCTATCCGTCTGAACAAAATATCTTTGCAGCATTTGAATCCACGCCCCTGCACGAGGTCACCGTCGTTATTCTTGGACAAGATCCGTACCACGAACCGAATCAAGCACATGGTCTGTGCTTCTCTGTCCCAACTGAAACAAAAATCCCTCCATCATTACGTAATATTTTTTCTGAATTGCATACTGATCTTGGTATCTCCCCGTCACATCATGGCTGCCTCAAACATTGGGCGCGACAAGGGGTTTTACTTCTCAA
The DNA here is from genome assembly GCA_016463545.1 of Ilumatobacteraceae bacterium. Classification (GTDB taxonomy): domain Bacteria; phylum Actinomycetota; class Acidimicrobiia; order Acidimicrobiales; family Ilumatobacteraceae; genus UBA2093. Next base: position 93 of record JAEMRC010000065.1, on the reverse strand, counting down.
CACCACGCTCACAGTGCGCGGTGGTCAAGCACAATCACACCGTGGCAAGGGATGGGAAACCTTTACAGACCGAGTGATTTCACTTCTGTCTGC
>JAEMRC010000157.1 GCA_016463545.1 Ilumatobacteraceae bacterium | reverse complement strand
ATATGGCGGGTCTCTCCTTCAGAGGTTCCCCCATCAGCAATGCGCTTGTATTCAGCCAACGCTTCTTCGCGTTGATCTGGTGTCATACGTTCAAACATCAATACGCCATTCAAATGATCAAGTTCATGTTGGAACAAACGGGCCAACAACTCATCTGCTTCGATCTGAATAGTGTTTCCACCAAGATCGACTGCTTCAAGCAGAATTTCTTTTGGTCGGAGCATTTCGACATATAAACCGGGGATTGACAAACATCCTTCGTCGTACACCCATTCGCCACGAGACTCGACTATTCGTGGGTTCAATAGGGTTACGGGTTCACCATCCACGTCGTACACAAAGATCTGTTTCTGAACGCCAATTTGCGGAGCAGCCAACCCGAGACCTGGCGCTTGGTACATTGCCTGCAGCATGGCCTGAGAGAGGCGCACAATTTTCCCGTCGATATTCTCAACCTGCTCAGCTACTGAGGTGAGAACAGGATCTCCGAAGGTGCGAATGTCATAGGCCACAATCTGAAAGGCTACCTGCGGAGACAACATGCCAAAGAACACCCCCTCATCGTCAGACCCCCAGCACTATTTTTCTGAAACCCCGCAAGCCCCCTCGCGGCGTAAAGAGTTTGCGTTAACTGGAACTGACGGCGAGTTGACACTCTCCACTGATACAGGCGTCTTTAGCCAACATGGCCTCGACAAAGGGACATCGGTATTTCTAGAAGTCATGGCAAAGCACGATGGTGCGCCCATTGCATCAGGATCATCGATATGCGATATCGGATGCGGCTCTGGCGCCATTGCTCTAACTCTCGCCGTCCGCTATCCAGAGTGCACGATCTATGCAGTGGACACCAATAAGCGTGCTCGCGACATTTGTCAGGAAAACGCCGCACGTAACGGTCTCAAAAACATTGTTGTGAAGGCTCCCGAAGAGGTCGACTCGTCAATCAGGTTTGCAGTCATGTGGACAAATCCTCCGATTCGTATCGGTAAGTCTGCGCTTCATGACTTGCTCGAATTGTGGCTTGCACGACTCGATACCGACGGAACCGCTTTTCTAGTTGTCAACAAAAATTTGGGTGCTGATTCTTTGGCTCAATGGATGACAGGGTTGTCATACCCCACTACTCGACTTGCTAGTCGCAACGGTTTTCGTGTTCTTGAGGTGAAAGCTCGAGGTTAGAAACGATACGGATCAATGTGAATTCGTACTGCCACGCCAAATTCAGCTCTGAGCAATGCAACCGCTGCATCTAGTTCTGTCCGAGATGCAGCGCGAACAAGATACGCGTCATCATCACGGGCCGTGTTTACTCCGGCAGGCAGTGAAATCTCCGTCATTGATCGTGGAGCCGTCACTGACACTCGAGCGATTGCACCAAAGGGAGGCAGCGTCATTGCACGTCGTTGGGCCGTGTCAGCTTCGTTCCAATTCTGCAACGCAACCGACACATCTGATTGCGATAACGCAACAATTAATGAGTTCTCGACTTGACGGGTCTGAATCACAAGAGTTCCTTTTGCCCCCACCATTCGCGCAGCCTTAGCGATCATTGACAGCACCTCGCGTGCACCCGTCATCCGCGGTGCTCCGAGATCACGATCGATATCAGCAAAGACAACAGTGTCAGCAGTTGGTATGCGATGTAGAACAGCCTCGGTGCCAATGAATACAGTCCCCTTGCTCCAATCATCGGGCGAGTCAGATGAAATCTCAATCACCGGGTTACGAGTTGATGCCTGTATCTGGGATACCAGTTGAGATACCCCCCCTCGAGGCACAGTGAAAGCAGAACGACCACAGGCAAGACATACTCCGCCATGCATTTCTTGACAGCGCGCGCACCATAAGTTGTTGTCTTCGTCATATGTCAACAACGACGCACACGACGGACATGACTGCACATGACGACACGACTTGCAGACAATTAGTCGCGCCTTTCCTTTCGTGTTCAAAACACACACGGTTGTAGCACCAGATGTGCCAACTGCTTCTAGTAGCTCGCTAGACAGCAGTGACTGAGCAACTGGAACGTCAGAAAGATTGACGACAACGATTCGTGGCCATCCATTGTCGGCTTGGACTTGAGATACATGACCGCTGAACACGTGCAGCGATTGTGCTGATGGCACCGCAGAAGTACAGATGAATGGAATACCAGCCAGACGTGCGCGCTGACTCGCAACAGCGGTGGCATCCCAAGCCGGAGATCGCTCTTCCTTCAAAAGTTCATCATGTTCATCAATGACGATGATTGCAACTACGTCAGGGCACGGCGCAAAGACTGCGGAACGTGTTCCAATTACAACATCAACTCCACCACGCGCACCATCCCATTCATCAGGAAGTAACGCAGTGCTCAATCCCTTGCGGCGAAGAAACGCAGCACCCGTTGATGCCATTTTCTGCGATGGACAGATAACGAGGACGGGACCAAAACATGCAAGTCGCAGCGCCACCGCGAGTGATGACGATGCGGGCGGAATAACAAGCAACCCACCACCCGCTTGAAACATTTCAAACGCTGCTACTGACACTGAGTCAGTACCGATGTCCTGTGAACGTGTTCGCCGAGAATGAACTATTCGCTCTCGCATTCGTGGCGCTGACGCGC
>JAEMRC010000156.1 GCA_016463545.1 Ilumatobacteraceae bacterium | reverse complement strand
TCAACCCATCCAGATCCACTGGGTGACCAAACGTATGCATCGGTACAACTGCACGAATAATCCGTCCGGACAGAGTGTTGACACAATGACCATCAAGAATCTTTGTGTGGTCAAGTAAGTAACTACGCAATTTGGCAACATCAATTCCAAGCGTGCTTTCTTCACTATCAACAAAGTGTGGAGTGGCATTGCAATATGCAACAGCATTCGCTGTGGCAACAAAGGTAAGCGCTGGAATAAGGACTTCGTCATCTTGAATGACACCAGCGAGTTTGAGTGCAATGTGTAATGCGGCGGTTCCATTTACTGTGGCAACTACATATTCAGCACCTGTGTACTGAGCAAGATCATGCTCAAACCGATCAACAAATTTTCCTACAGACGACACGAATGTCGAGGCCAGGCACTCTTTCAGATATTCCCACTCATTGCCAGAGAATGTTGGTTCATGCAGTGCCTTGGGGCCAGGCCCAACAACTGATCTAATCGCCTCAGTTATTTGGCTGGCAAGTAATTCTCCACTGTTCATAAGTTGTAAATATCAGACTTATAACGTTGCAAGTTCTCGGGCTGTGTAAACCAATTAATTGTCTCTTGAAGACCACGAGCCAAACCATCGCGACCCGCATATTTGGGTGACCAACCCAAGAGCTCTTTGGCTTTGGAATTATCTGCCCACAACCTTTCAACCTCGGAGTTTGGTGGGCGTAAACGTTCAAAATCTGATGTGATGTTGACTTTTTCGTTCATCTGCTCCGCAATCAAAGCCACAACATCAGCGATGGAGATCTCAAAATTGCTTCCAAAATTTACTACCTCCCCAAGACCTTTGTCTGACCTCAGTGTTGCGGTGAATGCATCCACCGTGTCCTGCACATAACTGAAGTCTCGAGTGGGGGTGGTTGCACCGAGTTTTATTTCCTTGATACCGTTGACGATCTGCGTAATAACAGTAGGAATTACGGCACGTGCTGACTGACGTGGGCCATAAGTGTTGAATGGTCGTGCAATTACAACCGGTAAATCGAATGATGAATAGAACGAGTACGCGAGTTGATCTGCGCCAATTTTGGAAGCCGAGTATGGCGACTGACCTTGCAATGGATGTTCTTCAGTTATTGGCACAAACCGTGCTGTTCCGTACACCTCGCTCGTCGAAGTATGAATGACCCGTTTTACGCCCAGTTCTCGAGCTGATTGCAGAACATTTAGTGTTCCTTTGACATTTGTATCAATATATGTGTCTGGGGAATGATACGAATACGGAATGGCAATGAGTGCCGCAAGGTGAAGTACCGCATCGCAACCACGCATTGCTTCGTTGACACCGCGTGGATCACGTATATCGCCAACAAAAATCTCGATGTTCTCTCTAATCTCAGTAGAAACATGGTCCAGCCACCCCCATGAATTGAACGAGTTATACATAACGAAAGCACGAACTGAATAGCCTTCGCGCACAAGAGACTCGGTCAGGTGAGAACCTATAAAGCCATCTGCTCCGGTAATCAGGACTTTATCCATATCAGATTGATTATTCTACCGAAAACTAAGCACCGCAAGATCTATATGAAATATGGCTTAAACGCAAACCACATCGGATACTGAAAGCGCTAATTAATGACGGTCCAAATCACATAATCAAATGACCCGAGACCTGATGAATCAGTGAGGGATTTAGCTTCAGTCGAGCGACTGCGCATTTTCATTGCCGCCACATCTGGTGCGTTCTTCATGCTTTCCCAGTAGTCGGATCCTTCGTCCACAAGCTCGTCGATACCCCACTGCGTCAAGAAATCTGCTTGGGTTGAAGTGATTGCTTCTGACGGTAATTGGTCGAGCATCACTTGCGAAGTGATATCTTGTGAGCCTGGATCGGACAGATAGTGCGTTCCCCGACCCTGATCTCGGTACGTGCGCAACCACTCGCGCCACGGGGTGATCGCTATCTCCGCTGTTGAAGCACTGCAGTAGTCGAACAACAGTAATCGTCCTTGATCGATTTTCGACAGACAGTCACGTACCCACGATGCTGCAGCATCCTGAACTGGTGCACGCGAACCATGTGGTGCAGTTTGTGGCAAGCATGATGGAACAACATCTGGTGTGCGCAGCACTTCTACAAACTGACCACCTGTTACTTGTGCAACGAATGCCTCCATCCACGAACCATCGAACACAAACAACCTGAATGGCAAATTGTCAAGCAACTCGTTTGCCAAAATCACACCCGTGATTGGACCATCTGGCATGGTTTCGCGAGACTCAACGCCCTGCGGATGCAGTGCTCGCTGCGATGCAGAAATCTCGACCGCAATATAACGCATCGCATTTGCGCATTCGGGCTGAGCCGCCAAGATACTGCGCGCAAGTGTGCCCGGGCCTGCGCCGCACTCGACCACGTCGAATCGACTTGGTGAGCCAAGTTCTTTCCACCACGCATCAAGTGCTCGAGCAATCACTGTGCCAAATAGCGGTCCAACTTCGGGGCTTGTAATGAAGTCGCCACCACGTCGTCCAGCACGGCCACCTGTTGTGTAAAAACCACCTTCTCCATACAACGCAAGTCGCATGTATTCGCTGAACGGAATTGCTCCCCCAGCAGCGGCAATGGCCGCAGTAA
>JAEMRC010000064.1 GCA_016463545.1 Ilumatobacteraceae bacterium | reverse complement strand
CGTGCTTACACCCCAATCGCCAAACGCTAACCCGCGATATCAATCACAATTTTTCCGGTATTGCCGTTTGATGCCATGTATTCGTGCGCTGCTGCAATGTCATCTAGTTGATATCTGCGATCAATAACGGTATGCAATACTCCGGCATCAAATAGCGGCAGCACTTCAGACGCAAAGCGTTGAGAGATCGAGATTTTTTCTTCTACGGGTCGTGCTCGCAGAACCGTGCCAATAATCGAAGCCCGCTTACCTAACAGAGCGCCAACATTGAACAGCACGGGCTTGCCCGCCATCACTCCAACCTGAATAATGCGACCCTTCGTTGCCAGTGCAGCAATATTGCGCTCTAGATAATCGCCGCCAATTACATCAAGCACGACATCAACGCCAGCGCCTGCTGTGGCGGATGCAACTTCGGCGACAAAATCTTGTGAACCGTAATCAACCACAACATCGGCTCCGAGTGCACGACACGCAGCAACTTTGCCAGCCGAACATGTCACCGCAATTCGTGCTCCGATTGCTTTGCAGATTTGAATCGCCGCCGTGCCAACTCCGGAGCCGCCAGCATGCACCAGAGCCCAGCGACCCGAGGTCAGGACGCCTTGCACTACGAGCGCATCCCATGCGGTAATGAACACCTCAGGGATTGCCGCTGCATCTGCAACCGAGATGCCAGTCGGGATTCGCATTGCTTGACGCTCTGGCAACACGAGTTGTTGTGCATACCCACCGCCAGACACGATTCCCATCACAGGGTCTCCGACTTTCCAGCGACGAACATGAGCACCAACTGAACGCACGGTGCCAGAAAATTCAAGACCAGGAATCTCTATGTCGTCAGGGAATGGATTGGGATACAGACCCATCCGTTGCAATAAATCTGCGCGGTTGAGGGCGGTTGCGACAACGTCAACAGAGATGTCGTCGTTGCCTGGTACCGGCGCCTCAATGTCTTGGATTTCCAGAACTTCTGGACCGCCGTGTGAGCGCAACACAACTGCGCGCATGGGTTTATGCCATCTTTGCTTGCAAGCGGCGATCAAGTGCCGCCAAGAAGTCTTCGGTGGTGAGCCATGGCTGGTCTTTAGAAATCAAGATAGCCAAGTCTTTTGTCATCTCGCCATCTTCGATTGCCTCAACGCATACTGCTTCGAGTTTTTCTGCAAAATCAATCAGTGCCGCATTGTCGTCAAGCTTGCCGCGATGCATCAGACCACGTGTCCATGCATAAATTGATGCAACAGGATTTGTAGAGGTCTTGTTGCCTTTTTGGTGCTCGCGATAATGACGCGTAACGGTTCCGTGGGCTGCTTCTGCTTCGACAGTTTTGCCATCTGGTGTGAGCAAGACTGACGTCATCAGACCAAGCGAACCAAACCCCTGAGCAACCGTATCCGACTGAACATCACCGTCGTAGTTTTTGCATGCCCACAAATAACCGCCCTCCCATTTCATGGCACATGCCACCATGTCGTCAATGAGACGGTGCTCGTAGGTGAGTCCGGCCTTATCAAAATCGGCCTTGAACTCTGCTTCGAAAACTTCTTCAAAAAGGTCTTTGAACCGACCGTCGTATGCCTTGAGAATTGTATTTTTTGTGCTCATGTAGACCGGATAGTTACGTTGTAATCCGTAACGCAGTGATGCACGAGCAAAATCTCGAATTGAGTCATCAAAGTTATACATTCCCATCGCCACGCCAGATCCGGTGAACTTAGCGACTTCAAGTTGGATGGGTTCACCTTCGCCATCGGGAATCCATGACATGGTGACAGTGCCGGCACCTGGTACGCGAAAATCTGTTGCCTTGTACTGATCGCCGTGAGCATGACGACCAATCACGATTGGCTTTGTCCAACCTGGCACAAGACGCGGAATATTTTTACAAATGATCGGCTCGCGAAACACAACACCACCAAGAATGTTTCGAACTGTTCCGTTAGGTGATTTCCACATTTTTTTGAGTTTGAACTCTTCGACGCGTGCTTCATCTGGAGTGATCGTCGCGCACTTCACGCCAACGCCATGCTTAAGAATTGCTTGTGCAGAATCAATTGTGACCTGGTCATTTGTCTCATCGCGGTATTCCATACCAAGGTCGTAATAATCAAGCGTGATGTCAAGGTATGGCAAAATCAGCCGCTCTTTAATGAACTGCCAGATGATTCGGGTCATTTCGTCACCGTCGAGTTCGACAACGGGGTGAGCAACTTTGATCTTGGACATGATGTCGCCTTTCGAGCACTTGTATGGTACTTGTACACAATAGCGCAGAGATTGCCAGTCTGCCCTACCATCAGTCCCAATGGACTTTGAATGGACCCCAGAGCAACTCAGTTTGCGCCGTGAGGCCAAAGAAGTCGCCAAGCAAGCCGTTGCCACCTATGGGCGCCATAACGATTCGTGGATGAACGGATACTCGCGTGAATTCTCGCGCGAGCTTGGCGCACGGGGCTGGATCGGCATGACGTGGCCAACTGAATTCGGAGGTGGTGGGCGCGAACCCATTGACAGACTTATCGTCGGCGAAGAACTGATTTCTGCTGGCGCACCAATTGCGGCGAGTTGGTTTGGGGATCGACAAATGGGACCTGCGTTGATTCAATACGGCACGGTGCAGCAACAGCGTGATTTTTTGCCAGGAATTCTTTCAGGCGACACCACGTGGTGCATCGGAATGAGTGAACCAAATGCTGGCTCTGATCTGGCATCACTCGCAACATCGGCAGTACTTGATGGTGACGAGTGGGTAATCAACGGTCAAAAAATTTGGACAAGTTTTGGCGCACATGCGGACTACTGCTATCTCATCTGTCGCACGAGTTCTGACGGACCACCACATGCGGGCATCAGCGAAATTATCGTGCCCATGGGCACTCCCGGTGTTGAGGCCCGACAGATAACTGACATGACCACGAATCGTCATTTCTGCGAAGTCTTTTACACTGATGCTCGCGTACCTAAAGACAATTTGGTCGGCTCTCTCGGTGGTGCATTTAAACAAACAATGCGCCAACTAGAACATGAACGAGGCGGAATCGATCGCTTGGTCTCGAACTATGCGCTGTTTCTCTACGCGCTTTCAATTGCAGACACGTCAGACCCAAAAATTCGACAAGAAATTGCAGCACTCGAATCGACATACCGCATCGGACGAATTTTGGTTCTTCGTGAAGTCCTCAAACAAGCACCCGCTGGTTTTTCAGCTGCGACAAAGTGTTTTTGCACCGAACATGAACAGCGCGTCTCGGACTTTGTCGCCCGAATCATGGGCGCAAATGCAATGCTCTGGAATGATTTCACACCCAGCCTTTTGTACGCCCCCGGCTACACAATCATGGGCGGCACATCAAACGTGATGCGCAACATCCTCGGCGAGCGTGTCTTAGGACTTGCGAAGTAACTATTCAAGGCAATAAGTACGCCTAAGCGACCGTCAGCATCACGAGCGACACAACAGCGAGGGCAATTCCGACTAACTGTGGCCGATGCACGCGTTCCTTGTCGAGTCTAGTTGCTAGTGCCAATGTGCTGGCTGGATACATGGCAATGATCACCGCCACAATTGTCATTAATCCGCGACGAACCGCCACCAAATACAACGCGTTTGCGACACTATCTAAAATGCCAGATGCAACGATGACTCCCAGATATTTGCGTGCCGATCGAACTGGTTGTCGCGTCACCAAAACAACGAGTGCCATATACGGAACACTCGCCGCGCGCATTGCGACGACAGGCCATAAACCGCTGCCAGAAGATGTATGTTCCAGCATCACGAACAACGACCCAAATGTTGTCCCTGACAAAAGCGCCAACACAATCACTCTGCGAGGTGCTCGCCGATGATGCGGGCCAAAAAGATCACTGATCATCGCCACCGAAAACAAACCCAACGGAATCGCTATCAGTCCGATCATGCCCGGGCGTTCACCCTGTAAAAGCCCGACAACAACCGGGACACTCGCCATCATCACTGCCGAAATTGGCGCAACAACGGTCATAAAACCGCTTCCCATTGCACGATAAAACGCCAGCAGTCCGGTTGCACCAGCAACTCCTGCCATTGCGCCCCAGATCCAGTCATTCAGTGGCGCGACAGGAACTCCGCTGATCAACACCATGACGATCAGTGCAACAAAAGCCGCTGCTTGACCCAGTGCTGTCACCAAGATTGCCGACACACTGCGCGATGCGCGACCCCCGCAATAATCTGCGACTCCGTACACCACGGCAGCAGAGAACGCAATAACTATTTCCACAGAGTGGGCGCGACGGGGCTTGAACCCGGGACCTCCACCATGTCATAGTGGCGCTCTACCAACTGAGCTACACGCCCTTTTCAGGAATGCCTAGTTTATCAGGGCAGGAGACGCAGGCTCACTTCGTTTCCCAATAAACGACCGCGTTGTGTGAGCACAATCCGCTCGCCCACGACCTCGACAAGACCCTCAAGGGTTTTGGGGTCTAACGCACCGACTGGCACCCCGTCCGAAGTGCGCAACGACAACTCAAGTGCTTCGCGTTTGCGCGTGACCGCATCAAGGGTTTCGCCCGATGCCTCTGTTGGGGAGTTGGTGTCTACTGCTTCGATATATCGCTCTGGCGTTCGCACGTTCCACCATCGTCGGCCATCAGCATGTGAATGTGCTGCACATCCAAATCCTGTGTAGTCACCTTGTCGCCAGTACAGCAAGTTGTGACGACATTCAAAGCCGGGTATTGCCCAATTAGAAATCTCATAGTTGGCAAGGCCGGCACTTCTTAAAATGTCATCGACAATGATGTACTTGTCGGCTTGATCGTCGTCATCAGGGTGTCGATGTGGCTCGAGTGCCAATGGTGTGCCAGGTTCAACAGTGAGGCCATACGCCGACACATGCGTGGGAGAGAGTTCTACTGCTTGTTGCACTGTGTAGCGCCAGTCGTCGAGAGTTTCGCCGACTGCTCCATAAATTAAGTCGAGATTGAGCGCTGGAATGCCGCTGCCCCTCACCGATTCAACAGCACGCTGCACATTGGCCGGATTATGCGTGCGTCCTAACGATGCGAGAACATGTGTCGTCATTGACTGCACGCCCATGCTGATGCGATTTACTCCGCCTTCAAAATACGTTGCCATCATTGCGTCGGTTACATCATCTGGATTGCATTCCACTGTGACTTCTGCGCCAGGCACAAGTGGCAATTCACTCAGACAAGCCATCAGCGCTTCAGGCGGCACCAATGTTGGAGTTCCGCCACCAATAAATACTGTGTCTACCGATGACATGCCTACAGCAACATTGCGCCGAATGTCAGTGACGAGTGCATTCATATATTGGTCAATGACGTGGTGGCGATCTGTCCATGTTGCAAATGAGCAATAGTCACATCGATGATGACAAAACGGGATGTGTATGTAGACACCAAATCTGTCAGGGGCGTGATGTTGTGACATGTCTACGACGATGCGGGGGGAATAAAGACTAAACCGAGATCCGAAAGTTTTTGGGCAACTTGATCAACTGGTACATCCAGCATCACTGCAATCGCTCGTGTGTCATGGGCGCGCACCGTAATGACTTTGCCATTGAAGTCTTGACGCTGCACCTGAATCATGCGCAAGAAACGCTCTAGCATTTCGAACTGCGCGCCAGACATGGTGGACAACTTGGCAACATCAAGACGCAACTTAGATGGCGCAGCAGATGTTGATCGCGAGCCATCTCGCTCTTGTGGGTCGCGAGGCAAAAGTTGATCAACGGAAACGCCATAGAACCGCGCCAAGCGTTCGAGTCGCGGCACTGATATTGCTCGCTCTCCGCGTTCGTATGCACCCAGCACCGAGGCTTTGAATTCGCTCTCGCTCTGGGTTTCAACGTCGCTGAGTGACCATTGCTTTTGTTGCCTGATACGGCGCAGGCGGTCGCCCACCATCAGGGTGTAAGGGGAATCCTTGAGCAGTTCATCGTCAGATAGTGCAGTCATGTCACTACACAGTGTGGTCGGTTTAGCGCGCCCCGTGTGCGACCATCAGGGTGGCCCCAACGATTGCTGCGGTATCGGCGCGCAAGATGTTGTCGCCCAATGAAACCGTGGCCGATGCCATGGCCACCTCGGATGCAGAGAATCCGCCTTCTGGACCAATAATCATGATGCGATCATCGTTGTGTACCGCCCGACCACCTGGCTCAGCCACCACTGCGCCTGGTCGCGCCACAACATCAGCGAATGCCACCGGTCCCGTCAGAGTCGGAAGCCACAGTCGCCTACTTTGCATGGCCGAACTACGAGTAATACGTTCGAGTCGCTCAATGTGATGCGATGCTCGACGTGCATCCCATCGAACGACACCATGATCTGTGGCCGACAAAATAATAATGTGATGGATTCCGGCCTCAACAAGTTTTTCTACTGCAGACTCGGTTCGATCGCCTTTCACAGGGACGATCGCAACCGTCAATTGACACGCTGGCTCAGGCGCACTGAAGATGTCAGAGTCCGGAACGAGTTCTTCTTTTGTATACAAGCATGTTCGCCATTGACCGAACCCATCGCACACCGACACAATTTCTTTGTCGCGCAGACGCAGAACGCGGCTCAGGTGGTGTTGGTCGGCATCATCAAGTGCCGGATGATTGACATCTGACACAAAAACATGCGCTGCGGATGCGCGCAGCGACGATGTCACGAAAATGCCGACTTGATTTTAGAAAACAAACTCTTATCTTGAGACGCAACGTCTTCGCCGCGAAGCTTTGCTAGTTCACGAAATAGTTCTTCTTCTTTGTCGCTGAGGTCTACCGGGACATTGATGAAAATTCGAACAACAAGGTTTCCGCGACCACGACCTTGCAGATGCGGAACACCTTTACCGCGCGAAACAAACTCGTGTCCGTGTTGCGTGCCCGGTGGGACAACAAGATCGATGTCTCCGTCAAATGTGGATAACACCTTGTGCGTGCCAAGCGTTGCCTGCGCAACACTGAGATCAACAGCAGTAACAAGATCGTCTCCTTCGCGATCAAACTCTGCGTGCGTTGCAACACGAATGTGCACATACAGATCTCCGGCACCGCCGCCGCGTGGACCAACTGCTCCGCGTCCTGTCAAACGCAAAGTTGTTCCGGTGTCGACACCTTCTGGAACGTCAATTGTGTATGTGGCAGTGGTGATGACTCGACCGTCTCCCTTGCATGCAGCGCATGGCGTCATGACCACTTGACCAAAACCTGAACACCGACCACACGCCGCGGTAGTAATCATTTGACCAAGCAAACTGTTGCGCCGCTGCCGCACTTGTCCTGCGCCGCCACAATCAGAACATGTCACCGGTTGCGTGCCAGATCCTGCGCCAGAGCCTGCACACTCCTCGCATGCAACTGCAGTTCGCACGTCAACGGGGATTGTTGCACCTGACACCACTTGTTCTAGTTGCACATCGACAGTGATCTCAAGATCCTGACCGCGCGGCGGGCCTGAGCGTCCACGACTTTGTCCGCCAAATGGTGAGCCACTAAAAAACGCCTCAAAAATATCTCCGAGTCCTCCGCCGAATTGATCTCCGCTTGATGCGGCTCCGCTGATTCCTTGCTCGCCGAATCTGTCGTAGCGTGCGCGTGTTTCGGGGTCGCTTAATACTTCGTAGGCACGGCTCACCTCTTTGAATTGTTCTTCTGCAGCGGGGTCGTTGGGGTTGGCATCTGGATGCAACTCGCGGGCACGTTTGCGGTATGCCTTTTTGAGTGCATCTTGATCGACTCCACGGTCTACTCGGAGTAATTCATAAAAATCTGTTGACATTTTTTATCCTCTGGCGAGTCGACGACCAAGTTGGTCACTGACAACTTCTACCGTTGCTAGTGCTTGTGGGTAGTTCATGCGCGTTGGCCCCAGCACGCCGATACTTCCGAGAACTTCTCCGTCCGCAATGACTGGTGCCACCACCACTGAGCATGCCATGAGTTGTTGAACGCCGTGCTCGGCTCCGATTGCAACTGTTAAGCCTCGATTAATGACGTCTTGTACGAGCGACACCACAACGTACTGCTGCTCAAGCGTGTACAGAACTGTGCGTAATACTTCTGTGGCATCAAATGACTGTGCCAGCGATGCAGCACCACCAATAAATACCGACTCGTCTTCGCGATGTCGAGTGAGAGCGTTGACAGCAGAAGAACACACGATGTCGGTAAATGAATCGTTGGTGAGCGCAATTGCCGAGATGCCACTTATTGGCGTGTTGACAAGTCGTGATTGCAAGTGCGCACTTGCGGTTGCTAGATGTGAGTCTTGGATTTCGTCTGCAAGAAGAATCGTTTCGCTTTCGACTGAGCCGTTTGACATGACAACAACGACAGTGGCATTGCGAGCAGATAGCCGAACTACTTGTACATGGCGAATAATTTTAGATTCGATTTTGGATCCAACAACAAGAGATGTCTGGTGCGTGATGTCGGCTAACAATGTGCTGGTATGACGAAGTAATTCTTCAAGGCGCCCGTGTGCCGTGCTAAAGAATTCGCCAACTTGTTGAACACTGGCGTGGTCGAGAGTCTCTTTGGTGGTGAGCGAATCAACGAACAAGCGGTATCCCTTGTCGGTGGGAACACGACCAGCAGACGTATGAGGTTGGGCCAAGTAGCCCTCTTGTTCGAGCAAGACCATCTCGTTGCGAATAGTGGCCGACGACACTCGAACGCCGGCCAGTTCAGCCACATGAGACGATCCGACGGGTTGCCCAGTCGAAATGTATTCCTGCACGACCGCGCGCAAAATATTGGATTTACGTTCGTCGAGCATCGAAAATAGGTTACTTGCCCGACACGGCCTTATACCTTGCCAATGCTTCTTCTCGCTCAACAGCATGGTCTACCAGAGGTGCCGGATAATTCTCGGGGGCCAACAACCCGAGCGTCCATGGCGCATGAATGTGCTCGTTATCGAGATCGGCGATCTCAGGAATCCAGTACCGCAAGTAATCACCCGTTGGATCGAACTTGGCGCTTTGGCCGAACGGATTAAAGACACGAAAATATGGTGACGCATCTGTTCCGGTTCCGGCAGTCCACTGCCAGCCGTGATTATTCGATGCAATGTCGCCGTCTACAAGGTGTTTCATAAAAAACCGAGCGCCCCATTGCCACGGGACGTGAAGGTCTTTTACCAAAAAACTTGCCACGATCATGCGCACACGATTATGCATCCAGCCGATCGCCAACATTTGTCTCATCCCCGCATCGACAATGGGGTATCCCGTGCGAGCCTCACACCATGCAGCAAATCGTTGTTGAGCTGCTGCATCTGTATCGACAGGCAAGATATCCATTTTTGTCTGAAGGTTTTTCCACATCGAGTCCGGACGATGAAACAAAACATCGGCATAGAACTCTCGCCAGGCGATTTCACTACGAAATACATCCGCACCAGAATGTCCTGGCAGATCCGAAATAAGTTGTCGAGGATGCACCACACCAAAACGCAAGTACGGAGACATCATCGATGTGCCATCAACTCCTGGCATGTTGCGCGCTTCTTTATATTGCTCTAAACCATGACTTGACCACTCGTTCCAGCGCACACGAGCAGCGCCCTGTCCAACACCAGGAAGAACGGCGTGAGTTGCTGCAATCTCAGGAAGTGCAACGCCAAGTGATGCGGCGTTGCTCCACTGCGGCACATAAGAAGGAGACGAATTCCAACTCACTTGTTGCCAACGCTTAAAGAATGGCGTGAATACACGCACCGGCGTGCCGTCATCTTTGCGAATCGTTCCAGGATCAACTACGTAGGGTGAATCGGCTCCTACAAAATGCACACCTATTGATTGCAGCGACGCAGCAACCTTGATGTCGCGGCTCTGTCCGTATGGCACAAAATCTCGATGCGCAAAGACAGTCTTGGCGCCAACTGCTTGAGCAACCACTGCGATCTCAGTTGCCGGATCTCCGACGCGAATAACTAATGCTCCGCCCATGCGAGCATCGAGTTCGCGCAACGTGCCAAATAAAAACTGCAATCGCGGAACACCCGAATGCTTCAGAAAAATTGGATCAACAACAAATACAGGAACAACTGGTCCATCTGCGGATGCTGCGCCGAGCGCCGCATTGTCGTCTAGGCGCAAGTCTCGCTTGATCCACCAAATAGATGTCATAGCTCTCTCATTTTTTCAGTCGTCAAGTTTCAGTGCACTAATAAAAACATCGCCGGGTACTTCTACTCGACCGATTGCCTTCATCTTCTTTTTGCCTTCTTTTTGTTTCTCAAGCAACTTACGCTTTCGGGTGATGTCACCGCCGTAACACTTTGCGAGGACATCTTTGCGTTTTGCCTTGACAGTTTCGCGAGCCAATACCTTGCCTCCGATTGCTGCCTGAATTG
>JAEMRC010000155.1 GCA_016463545.1 Ilumatobacteraceae bacterium | reverse complement strand
GATCAATATCGGCAAACGAGACGTCGCCGAATGCCCCACCAAATGGAGTTTCCAGAGCACGAGTGAGCATTGTGATCAGTGGCTGGTGATATCTGCGCAACAAACTTGAAGTTGCTACTTGCCCTACTGCTCGACCTACCTCATCGCGCAACGGTCGCACCGACATGTCAACAAACTCCAGAATCTCGTGGATCTGATCTCCGACGTGTTTACTTGAAGGAACAACCGGAATCGTGATTGATTTGAGCACATCTAGTAACTCGCTCGGTTCTTGATTTGAAAATTGATTGTCATCATTGCCGAACTCATCATTGCCATGACCAGGTCGTTCAAAATAATCACGGCGATGGGACTTTTTATGAATATCCATAATGCCCGAGAACGATGTACGGCGATAGGACTGAGAAATGGAAGCGGTGGATTTGGCGCAGGAGAATTTACTCGCATCTGGCTTAGCGTTTTTGATCTTATAACTCTTCAGCTTGGCCACACTTGCGAGGGCTCGCTTATCGGGTATGTGCGGCACCATTGTTGGCAACCGGCTTTGTGCGTCATCAGTAACAAGTACCGAGAGGTGATACATCGTGCGCGTGAGAGCCACATACATGACTCGACTCATTTCGGCATTTGCGGCATTCTTCACAGCTTCTTTTGACGCAACCCGTGAGGACTCAGTTGGGCTTTCCAATCCGTGAACAATGTCAACAACACGTTGGTTTTGGTTATAGAAAACTGGTGCTCCACGAGGCGCAGTAGCCGGCTTCCAAAGGTCGGCTACAACGACACACGGAAACTGCAGACCCTTAGCGCTGTGTATGGTCATGATCTGTACAGCATCTACGTCGCTCTCTACTCGCCTGCTTACCAATTCGCTTGTTTCATCGGCGTTGATGAGCGACATAAATACTTCAAGAAGGTGGGTTGGCGTGCACGGCTTGCCATCGGTAGCAACATGCAGAACATCCATCACGTGCGCAAAGTCGGTGATGTGGCGCTCGCCAGAGGAACCTTTGGTGAGACGAGTCATGAACTGATCGTCTGAATTGATGGCTCCAGCAAGCGTGGCAACGCCACCAGATTGTAAAACTGAACGCAAATCGCTGACGCGATTTTGGATTCGTTGCAAATCTAGATCTGAAATATCGTGTTCGTGACGAATTGACAGACCAAAGAATGGCGTGCTGGCCACTCGGCGAGTACGACCGACATCCGTAATACGTTCCATCAATTCAAGCATCGACCGAACATGACTCGCCATCGCACCTTCCATGACCGATTCAGTGCCATTGCTGACTGCAGGAATCTTGAACTGCTTGAGTTTGCGTTCGATTGCCCGACCCGTGGCTTTGGTGCGCACGAGCACGCAGATATCTCGAGGCTCAATGTCTCGCTGCACTCCATCAATGGTGAGTTTGCCCACTGTCAACAGTTCGTGCACCACTTGGGCAGTTGGTTTGTCAAGTCGATTTTGGTTCTTGATTTCGCCCACATCAACAAACTCAACTGGGTTTATCGGACCGAATCGTGACACAGGGTTCTTGGGACTTGCGTTGACATTGACATACGGAATCTGATCGCCAAACAACGCGCCGGATAGCGCAGTGTTGAGTTGGTCAAGCACAGGCTTATCTGATCGATGGTTAGTGGTAAGAGTTCGCTTCTTCGCAGGATCTATACGAAGCACAAATGCGCGTACATCAGCACCACGAAAACCATATATTGCTTGCTTCGGATCACCCACGGCGATAAGCGCACGATCGATTTGATCCGGGGGGAAAAGTGCGTCAAAAAACTCCCACTGCAACTTGTCAGTGTCTTGGGCCTCGTCGACAATGGCTAATTTAAAGCGTGATCGAATGTCGTTAATCAAGGCACCACGCGATTTATCTGTGACTACATCATGAGCCCGCTTTAAGAGATCATTAAAACTCGGGTGATTGAGCGTCGCATCTTGAACACGAGCCTTACACTTCTCAAGCATCTCGAGGTACTCATCCAAAAAATTCTGATCATCTACAGAGATCGGTTGTGCCTCCGTCATAAATGGATTTTGGGTTGGATCCATCCACGGTTCAGTAAATGGATCAGACAACAACTTGGCCACAACCTCTGCCATGCGACCTGGATTCAAGCGTGAAACGTCTATGCCGGCAACAGCGCGTGACACTATTGCATCATTGACCACCTCGGCGATGACCCGACTCGTGATGTCGTCCTCGCCAACATTGCCCAGACTGACACCGGCCAGGTGTAAAACCTTGGTACAGACACTATGAATCGTGGAGATGGTGGCACTGTCAAACTCGACTAGTGCACGCTCGAGCCGATGAATCATCGCGCCAATATCGTGCGGATAGGTCTGCAACAAATGAGTTGCCATGACATCGTCCGCATTTGCTTTATTGCTGCGCAACTGGTCACAAGTGCTGATGGCGGCACCACGAATACGATCACGTAGTTCAGCTGCAGCGGTACGGGTAAAAGTAGTGACCAATACTTCACTAATACGCAAGTTTTCATCTGTTGCAAGTTCGCGTACCAACAAAGCAGCAACCGAGTACGTCTTTCCGGTACCAGCACTAGCCTCAGCGACCATGCCGTTGAGGATCGGTTGCCGTGCGAGGTCAAGTTCAATATTG
>JAEMRC010000063.1 GCA_016463545.1 Ilumatobacteraceae bacterium | reverse complement strand
ACAGTACGGTAAACATGTCCACCGGAAATCCGAGTGCCTGATAGATCAATCCTGAGTAGAAGTCCACATTTGGATACAACTTGCGCGACACGAAATAATCGTCGCTCAGCGCAGCCTTTTCGAGCGCAACGGCCACCTCAAGGAGTGGGTTCATTCCGGTGACCTGGAACACTTCGTACGCTGTGTTTTTAATGATGGTGGCGCGAGGGTCGAAGTTTTTGTAGACACGATGTCCGAATCCCATTAAGCGACCGTTCCCGGCTTTGACACTTTCAATAAAGGCAGGGACGTGACTGACATCGCCGATCTCGGTCAGCATGCGCACAACAGCCTCGTTGGCTCCGCCATGAAGCGGGCCGTACAACGCCGCCGCCGCCGCTGCAGTGGCGGTATAGGGATCGGAGTTTGCAGAACTCACGACGCGCATCGCTGTTGTTCCGCAATTTTGTTCGTGGTCTGCATGCAAAATAAACAACACGTCCATAGCGCGGGCAAGTACTGGGTCGACCTTGTAGTCGTCACCGATTCGGAACATCATGTTCAAGAAGTTTTCGCCGTATGACAGTGAGTTGTTGGGAGAGACAAAAGGAAGACCCTGGCTAAATCGGTAACACATTGCAGCAATGGTGGGAACCTTGGCGACAAGACGAAGAATTTGTTTGTCAAATGACTCTTTTTCAAAGATGTCTTTGGCGTCATCATAAAAAGTTCCTAATGCAGCAATTGCCGAGATGAACATTCCCATTGGATGAGCGTCATAGTGGAACCCGTCGACAAAGCGCTTGCGCATGTTTTCGTGGATCATGGTGTGGTGCGTGACATTGAGCTGCCATGTGCTCAGTTCTTTTGCAGTGGGCAATTGCCCGTTAATCAAAAGGTACGCGACTTCGAGAAAGGTGGAGTTCTCGGCGAGTTGTTCGATGGGGTAGCCGCGATATCGCAAGATTCCGGCTTCACCGTCAAGATAAGTGATTGACGAGGCACACGACGCGGTGGATAAATACGCAGGGTCATACATGAACAGATTCGGGTCAAGATCACGGAGTGCAGACGAACTAAAGACTCCGTCAGTGATGGGGACCGTTACTTTTTTTCCGGTGCGATCGTCGATAATTGTGATGGTGTCAGCCATTGGGATCTCCTCTACTGACGTAAGTGAATGGGGCTTCCTCCCCGCGAGACAGTTTAGAACATGGCGCCTGTACGACAAGAGTTGTCGGGTTACAGGGGGCTGTTGTCGTGCTTACGTTTGATTAAATTCTCACGCTTATCGCGCAACATATGCAGGGCGGCGCAGATCTCGGCGCGAGTATCGGCCGGGTCAATGACGGCGTCAACGTATCCGCGTTCGGCGGCAATGTATGGGTTCAGAAGTCGGGCCGAGTAGTCCTCTTCAAAGAGGGCTTTTTCTTCAGGTGTTGCCCGACGCTGCAAGATGGCGGCGGCTTGACCTGCCCCCATGACGGCGAGTTCTGCCCATGGCCACGCCAGGCAGAGATCATTTCCCATTTCTTTGGAGTCCATCACGATGTATGCGCCTCCATAGGACTTGCGCAGGATGACGCAAATGCGTGGCACCGTGGCGCGACCATATGCAAAGACAAGTTGTGCGCCGTGACGAATCATTCCGCGCCATTCCAGGTCTTTGCCGGGGTAGAAGCCAGGCGTGTCGACCAACGTAATGATCGGGATATTAAATGCGTCGCACATCGACACGAAGCGGGCTGCTTTTTGTGACGCCTGAATATCAAGAGTGCCAGCCAACGACATTGGTTGATTAGCAACAACCCCAACTGGATAGCCAGCCATTGTTGTCAGTCCGGTCACGACATTGGTTGCCCATAGCGGGCGCAGTTCAAAGAAATCAGCGTCGTCGCTCAGTGCTGTAATTACGTTGCGCACGTCGTAGCTGCCTGTTGATGTGGGTGGAATCACTGCACCAGCTTCGGGGGTGCGGCGAGTATCGGGATCTTGCGTATATAAAACATCGGGGATCTTGTGCACGCTGTCCGGCAAGTACGTCAGTAATGATTCAACCCACGACACGGCCTCGGCGATATCGTGCACAACCGCTGTTGCTGCACCGCTGTGTCGGGCGTGTGCATCTGGACCACCCAGTTCTTCGTTTGAGATTGCAATGCCAGTAAAGTCTGCAACCATTGCTGGACCAGACACAAATGCATAAGAGTCTTTGGTCATGACAACAAAATCTGCAAGGCCGATCAGTAACGCTGGTCCAGAAACTGCAGGACCAGACACAATGCACACTGTTGGAACAATGCCCGAACAGTCAGCCAGTGCTTTAGCGGCAAGACCCCATCCATGCAATGCAGCAATTCCTTCGACGATGTCTGCACCGGATGATTCCATAACGGCAATAAACGGAAGGCCTTTTGACAGTGCGGTTTGGGCTGCTAGTGCAATCACGCTTGATGCTGCTGCTGACAATGCCCCGCGATGAACCGATCCTTCGATGTCTAGCCACACCACTTGACGACCAGTGCTTAATAGTCGAACCGATGCGTGCGCTGCACCAGGGACCATGTGCTGCAGTGAGAGATCAGAACCAGATGAGTCTGTCGTCAGTGCCACAACAACACACTAAACGGTGTGATCGCTACCCCAATAGCCCGCGGTGACTCTAGAGATAGACGCCTGGCTGGCGGTTTGCTCGTTGCTTGACAACGGCTAGTGCCACCTGACCGACGGCCAAGGTGGGGGCACTCGGACGGGGTCGAATACGTTGTACCCATCCAACAGTTCGTCGAGGGAGTTCGGGTACTGAGATGCGCACAAAATCACCTTGGATCCATCCTGGAATTGCAGTGGCGGGAACAATTGCTGGGCCAAAGTTTTCAAACGCGAGCGACGTCATTAAACGAACTCCGTCGATCTCGGCAAGAGGCGATAACTCCACACGTTTGTTGGCCGCTGCTCGATCAATAATTTTTCGCAGTACTGACCCACGAGGCGGAAGTAAAATGCTGTGTCGGCTGATTTCTTCGATAGAGATAGTGGTGTGGTCGGCGAGTTCATGTGAAGAGTGCGCCAGGAGCACAAGATCTTCAGCAAAGAGTTGCACCGTTTCTACTTCGGAGGATTCAACCGGAAGGTGAACAATTGCAGCATCGAGATGACCTTCGAGAAGGCGCGGAATAAGAGTGCTCGTTCCGCCTTCATAAATCGTGATTGCAACATTGGGGTGTGAGCGACTCAGCGCTATCAGCATTTTTGGCATAAGCCATCGCGCCGTTGTTCCGATACTGCCGAGACGACACGCACCAGCAACATTGTCTCCAAGTGACGACATATCTGATCCGATGTCGTCTATCTCATGCAAGATGCGTCGGGCTCGCTCGGCAACGATCTCACCCTCATCGGTCAGGCCTCCGCGGTGGCGGTCTACCAGAACAACATCGAGCTCTGCCTCAAGACGGGCAATATGGGCGGAGACATTGGATTGCACCGTCATCAAGAAACGGGCTGCAGCCGAGAAGGTTTTGTGCTCATCAATCGCCAGAAGAGTCTGGAGTTGTTTGATTTCCATTGTGGGTATAGCCCTTCTGGTTGCGGTGAGATATATACCTATCTCTAAAAACGATAGCAACTATCGCCTACTCCAACTTGAGTGTTACCAAGATTTAGTACATAATAGAGACATAAAGCCAGTGGGTTACCCCCATTACCCGCTGGTAAGAACCCCAAATGGACCCCCCTCCATTGGGTTTAGGTTGAGAAGCCCCGCGCCCCCATGCGGGGCTTCTCCCGTTCGGGCACAAATTTATTTTTGACTGGCCACTTTGGCGCGCACGATGTTGAGTGCAGAGCCGGCTTTAAACCATTCGACTTGTTCGTCACTAAATGTGTGCTTGGCGTCAAATGCAACTTTCGTTCCGTCAGATTTATTAATGACGCACTTGATCGGCTTGTCCGGAACTGGTGGCAGATTGAGCACGCTAATAGTGTCGGATTCTTCGAGCGCATCATAAATAGCAGGATCTGCAAACGTCAACGGAATCAAACCTTGCTTTTTTAGATTTGTGTCATGAATGCGAGCGAATGATCGCGCAAAAATTACTACTCCACCACGAAGCCGCGGCTCCATCGCAGCGTGCTCGCGCGATGAGCCTTCGCCATAGTTTTGATCTCCGACTGCGCACCACCTCACACCTGCTTGGCTATAACGTTTTGCAATGTCGGGAAAACTTCGGGTTGCTCCGTCTGTGATGTCGAGTCCTTCTCCGACGGCCGAAGTAAATGCATTGACAACACCAATAAATAAGTTGCCAGAAATGTTTTCAAGATGACCGCGGTAGGTGAGCCACTTACCAGCAGCTGAAATATGATCCGTAGTGCATTTGCCTTGCGCTTTCATCAAGATTGGCAACTCAAGATAGTCACTGCCATCCCATGCCAAAAATGGTTGCAAGAGCTGTAGTCGCTCGCTCGTAGGGCTGACCTCAATGACGATTGCGCTTCCGTCTGCGGGTGGCGCGATAAATGTGTCGGCTCCTGCGTCGTAACCACGTGCTGGCAAAACCTCACCGACGGGAGGATCGAGTTTTACTTGTGATCCATCTGGCGCGGTCAATGTGTCGGTCATCGGATTGAAGTCAAGGCGGCCAGCAAGAGCGAGTGCCACCACGGTGTCTGGACTTGTGACAAAAGATAATGTGTTTGCGGAACCATCATTTCGTTTTGGAAAATTGCGATTAAATGAATTGACGATGGTGTTGGGAACAGAATTGACATCTGCGGAGCGCTCCCACTGGCCGATACATGGTCCGCACGCATTGGCCAACACCGTTGCGCCGATGGATTCAAGATCAGCCAACAAGCCATCTCGCTCAATGGTGGCGCGAATCTGTTCGCTGCCGGGCGTAATAAGTAACTCAGTCTTGGCGCGCAAACCCTTAGCGGACGCTTGTCGGGCAATTGACGCCGCACGTGTGATGTCTTCATATGACGAGTTAGTGCACGAACCAACAAGCGCGGAAGAAATGTTGAGAGGCCAGTTGTTTTCGCGAGCGGCAGCGCCGACTCCTGCACCAACAGCATGTGCGCGATCAGGGGAGTGCGGTCCATTGATGAGAGGTGTCAATTCTGAGAGATTGATCTCGATCATGCTGTCGTATGTTGCGCCGTCATCTGCGCGGAGGTCACTAGCGACGAGATCTGCAGCCGCTGCAATGGATGCTCGCCCTGTTGCGCTTAGATATGCCGACATGTTGGAGTCATATCCAAACACTGAGCATGTTGCGCCAATTTCTGCACCCATATTGCAGATTGTTGCTTTGCCGGTTGCTGAAATTGAGTCAGCGCCTGGTCCGTAGTACTCAACAATTGCGCCAGTGCCGCCTTCGACAGTGAGTTGGCGAGCAACTTCTAAGATGACATCTTTTGGACTTGACCAACCAGACAGCGCACCAGTGAGATGCACGCCAATGACTTTTGGCCAACGCACATTAAATGCAAAGCCCGTCATTACGTCGACCGCGTCAGCGCCGCCAACTCCAATTGCAACCATTCCGAGTCCACCTGCATTTGGCGTGTGGCTATCGGTTCCGATCATCATCCCGCCAGGAAATGCATAGTGTTCGAGAACTACTTGATGAATGATTCCGCTTCCGGGTCCCCAGAATCCGACCCCAAATTTGGCGCTTACTGAGCGCAAGAAGTCATACACCTCGCGGTTGGAGTCGTTAGCAACTTGCAGATCCAGTTTGGCGCCCGTCTTTGCCAAAATTAAATGATCACAATGAACAGTGCTTGGTACAGATGTTGTTGCCAAACCTGCTGTCATAAATTGCAATAACGCCATCTGTGCCGTTGCGTCTTGCATTGCCACACGGTCAGGCGCAAAGTCTGCATAACTACGGCCACGCTCCATCTCTTGTGTTGTTGGCTCGACAAGGTGGTTGATTAAAATCTTTTCCGTCAGAGTGAGCGGACGCCCGAGTCTCGTGCGGCCAAGCGCAGAGTTGCTCCGAAGTGACGCGTAGACACGATCGACAAGTTCTTGTGGGGTACCAGCTGTTACGGCCATAATGTCTCGATTCTGTGGGTATGTCCTATGTATACAACTCTAATACAAGTGTGGGTAGAATACAAGCGTGAGGACAATTCGCTATCACGGAATCGCGGACGAACTTCGCATGCGCGTGTCATCTGGGACCTATGCGGCTGGTCGAGTTTTACCGAGCGAATCAGAAATGTCGGCGGAGTTTGGCGTGAGTCGGGTCACGATTCGTAAGGCTCTTGAAATCTTGCGCGACGAAGGGCTTGTGGACGCTCGCCAAGGATTTGGATGGTTTGTCGCAGGCAAACAGGTGCGCCAGCCACTTGGTCGCTTGGCCACCATCGAAGATCAAATGCGTGACAGCGGCATGCAACCTGAGCGACGAATTCTTGAATTCGTTTTTGAAAAAGCACCACGCGACATTGCTCTTGTGCTGGCAACACCACATGTCTTGCGAGTGAGTCGACTCAATACTGCCGACGGAGAACCATTTGCGTTGGTCACTGTTTGGTGCCCTGCAGATCTTGCTCAGCATTTGTCACGCGCCGATGTTGAGCGGTCTCCGTTTTATGAACTACTTGAAGTTCCACTGAGCGGCGCATCACAAACAATTGGAGCTGACGCTGCAAGCACCGCAGAGGCGGAGTTACTTCATATTCCGCTGGGTTCACCTGTTTTGCGATGCGAACGCATTACGTCTACGACCAGTGGCCAAGTTGTATTGGTTTCTCGGCATGTGTTTCCGGGGCATCGAACAGAGTTTGTTGTTGATCTTCCGTACGCGCAACCATCGATTGCGCCATCGGGGATGCGCCTTGTCGACTAGTCCTGTTTAACGGCGAACTGTTTGCGCCAACCGGCATAGTCGAGAGCAAGCCCTGCCGTGATGTCTTTGATGGCATTTGCTCGCATGCGCTTCTTGCTTGCCGAGTGGGCTGCGGCGTTCAGTCCTGATGTGGATGCAGCAAAGGTCATCGCCGTACTCATCAGGTCTGCCTCGTCAACAACAAGGTCAAGAAAACCTGTCTCAATAGCATTGTTTGGGGTAAAAACTTCGGCAAGTAACACCGCGCGACTCATTGACGACGGTGTCAATCGTTGACGCATTATTTCAATCGCCGAGAAAGGCATAGTCATCCCGATTGCAACTTCATTTGCTGTGTACTTGTAGTTGCCTGCGATTCCGATGCGATAGTCACCCGATAAAAGCAAGAACACTCCCATTGCAATGGCGTGCCCACTACAAGCGATAACTATTGGGGTTGGGAAATTCAGCAACCGAAGAGACAACTCAAGGCCACCGTTGAGCATTGCAGTTGCATCATCGCCGCCGCGTGCGAGAGTTTTTAAGTCAAAGCCTGCAGACAAGATTCCGGATCTGCCTGTTAAGACGACAGTCGCGTTGTCGCTCTGGGCTTTATCGAGCGCTGAGTTAATTGCATTTTGCATGTCGAGCGACAGCGCATTTGCTTTGCCGTCGTCCATCGTGATGACAGCGACGCCGTCTGTCAACGCATATGTGACAAAACCGTTTGTCACCACTTATCCCAGTGCAAAACGGACGAAACAGGCAAGCGCTTTGCTGGCTTAAAGTCGGTGCCGACGGTGTAAGCAATCGGAAACAATCCACCCTGACTAATTTTTGCGTGTGGGATTCCGAGAAGGTTCGCAGCCTCTTCTTCGCCGCCGTTCAGCATGTGGATTGTTGTCCATGCAGAACCCATTCCGCGCTCGCGCAATGCCAACATGAAGCTCCACACTGCTGGCAGCAGTGAACCCCATGCAGATGCAGTGGCGAACGATGGCAAGTTGTCAAGACGACCCTCGATGCAGGGGATCAGCATCAATGGTGATTTGTGAAAATTGTCTGACAAATACATCGCCGAGTTGCGAACAGCGCCGATTTGCGCCGCACGCATGTCGCCCTCTTCGAACACACGCCCTGGCATGTTGATGTACATCTCAAAGTTCTTCTTGTAGATATCTGCAAGAGCCTTCTTTTTGGCTGCATCTTCAATGACGACCCAATGCCATCCTTGGCTGTTTGAACCCGTTGGTGCCTGCAGTGCCAGTTCAAGGCATTCTTCGACGATTTCTCGTTCGACGGGGCGGTCAAAATCCAGGCGCTTGCGCACACTGCGGGTTGTCTTTAGTACTTCATCAGCGGAAAGGTTTAAATGCATGCGTGCATTCTGCCATGTGGGATGCGTTGTGCGCTTAGTGGACGATGTTGGCCCTGCGGCAGGAAACTATGGCTGAAGGGCTGACATAATGGCAAGATGAGCAACAGAGTCACTATCTCTATTTCCGACGGCATTGCCGATGTGCGGTTTAACCGCCCCGATAAGCGCAATGCGTTAGACGGCGAACAGTGGCAGGCAATTGTTGACGCAGGCGAGTCGCTCAAGACCAACAAACAGATTCGTGTCGTTGTGTTGTCAGGCGAAGGCGCGTCATTTTGTGCGGGGCTTGATCTTGCGTCAATGGGTGCGATGGCGGGTGGTAGCGAGCAAGACACCAATAAAAAACAACCAGCAGCCAGCGACATGCAAGAAGGGCGTATCACTCATCTTGGTCAGCAAGCGGCGTGGGTGTGGCAAGAAGTACCAGTGCCAGTGGTTGCAGCAGTGCACGGACACGCCCTCGGCGCGGGTTGCCAGATTGCTCTTGGAGCAGATATTCGTATTGCGCATCCCGACACAAAGTTCAGCGTGCGCGAAACATATTGGGGATTAGTGCCCGACTGCGCAGGAACTGTTTTGCTTCAGGGGCTTGTGCGTCCTGATGTCATGAAAGACATCGTGCTGTCAGCCCGCATTTTTGATGGCCGTGAAGCTCATGCAATTGGTGTTGTGACTCGTTTGTCCGAGAATCCCCGCGACGATGCATTTGCCTATGCTGCCGAGATTTGCAAGCGCAGCCCCGATGCAGTGCGTGGAGCCAAAGAACTCCTGAATCGCATGACAGTGGAGTATGCGGCGGCTCAATTTGAGGCCGAAAGGCGCACGATTGGCCGGATGATTGGCGGCCACAACCAACGTGAAGCAGTCATGAGCGACTTTGAAAAACGCGCACCTGCCTACATCGACCCAAAGTAAGAAGCAAAGTAAGAACCACAGCACGAAATTGTGCAAATAAGTTTGGCACGCGTGGCGTGGTGTCTGTAGCCTTAAGGTGCTCGGGCCAGCGTTGTCTCGGGGGTACATACTCAGTCTTTGGCTGAGACTCTCCGTTTAATAAGGACAACGCATGAATCACGATCTTCCACCTGCATCTGGGCTCTACGACCCACGATTTGAGCACGACTCTTGCGGAGTGTCGTTCGTCGTCAATATTGCGGGCACGCAGAGTCGTGAGTTGGTGTCGTTGGGTCTTGGCGCGTTGTGCAACATGGAGCATCGAGGCGCAACTGGAGCAGAGGCGGCAACGGGTGATGGCGCCGGAGTTCTGTTTCAGATTCCGGACAAGTTCTTTCGCGGAGTTGTTGATTTTGCCTTACCCAAATTGGGAGCATATGCCGCGGGGTTAGCGTTTTTGCCAGCAGGTGCAGCAGACGCGAACAAAGCGATTGACACAGTTGAGCGCATCAGTCGCGAAGAAGGTCTGCGGCCATTGGGATGGCGTCAGGTTCCTGTTGAACCAAAGTGCTTGGGTGCGAGTGCTTTGGCTGTGATGCCGTCGTTCTATCAATATTTTATTGACGACCCGGATGGTGCAACAGGGATTGATCTTGATCGCAAATTGTTTATTGTGCGCAAGCGTATTGAGCATGAACTGACTGGTGCGATGCGCACATATTTTGCATCGTTGTCAGCACGAACATTCGTTTATAAAGGCATGCTCACCACACCAGAGCTGCAAGAGTTTTTTCCTGACCTTTCTGACGAACGCATTGAGTCAGCCTTGGTGTTGGTGCACAGCAGATTCAGCACAAACACGTTTCCGTCTTGGCCACTTGCGCATCCGTATCGGTACATCGCCCACAACGGCGAAATCAATACCGTTCAAGGAAACCGTAACTGGATGGCGACGCGTGAAGCATTGCTTGAAAGCGAATTGATACCGGGTCTTGATCGGGCGTTTCCGATCTGCACACCGAGCATGAGCGACAGCGCAAGTTTTGATGAGGTGCTCGAACTATTGCATCTTGCGGGTCGTTCATTGCCGCATGCGTTGTTGATGATGATTCCTGAAGCATGGGAACACAATGATCGAATGGATCCAAGCAAGCGCGCTTTTTATAAGTTCCACTCGTCATTGATGGAACCGTGGGATGGACCCGCAGACATCGCCTTTACTGACGGAACCGTCATTGGTGCAGTACTAGATCGCAATGGCTTGCGACCTGGACGGTATTGGGTGACGTCAGATGGCCTCGTGGTACTTGCAAGCGAGACCGGAGTTCTAGACATTGAGCCAAGTCGCGTCATCAAAAAAGGGCGTCTACAGCCAGGGCGAATGTTGCTGATTGACACTGCGCAGGGTCGCATTATTGACGATGATGAAATCAAAATGGAGTTGGCAGCACAACATCCGTACGAGAAGTGGCTGCAGGATGGCCTAACAGAACTAGATGACTTGCCAGCGCGAGAGCATGTAGTGCACAGTCGCGACAGCGTGACTCGACGTCAACAGATGTTCGGGTACACACACGAAGAACTGAAAATCATCATTGCTCCGACTGCACGCACCGGAACCGAACCGATTGGCTCAATGGGTACAGATACTCCGATTGCAGTGCTGTCGGAGAGACCTCGATTGCTTTTTGATTATTTTTCGCAGTTGTTTGCCCAAGTGACGAACCCACCGCTTGATGCTATTCGTGAAGCAGTTGTGACCGCTATCGGAACAAGTGTGGGGCCAGAAGGCAATC
>JAEMRC010000062.1:5364-10991 GCA_016463545.1 Ilumatobacteraceae bacterium | reverse complement strand
GGTGACTCATTGAGTTTGGCAAATGGTTCTGTGTATGACGGAGTATTTGAAGCGCTGATGGCGGGTGACTACGTCGAAGCACCTACTCCTTGGCTGGCCAAGACTGTCACTGAGTCGGCAGATCGCTTGTCATGGACACTCGTCATGCAAGATGGCGTCACATTTCATGACGGCACGCCGTTTGATGCCGCCGCCGTCAAATTTAATCTTGAGCGCCAACGCGTCTCGCCGTATAACGGTTCTGGACTAAAGAACATCACTGCTGTTGATGTTGTTGACCCAATGACGGTAAAAATTACATTGGCAGTTGCCTGGACGGCATTTCCAAATGTGCTAACTGGCGTCAATGGCATCATGGTTTCGCCAGCGTCGGCTGCAGATCCAGAAAAAGTAAAGCGCAATCCGGTCGGAACTGGTCCATTCACATTTACAGAATGGATTCCTAGCGATCGCATCTTGCTCACTCGCAACGATGCGTACTGGGGCGAGAACAAAGCTCAATTAGCCTCTCTGACATATAAATTCGTGACGGATGAAACTGCTCGATTAACTGCTCTTATTGCAGGCGACCTTGACGCAATGACCACAATCGTCAGTGAAAGTGTCAAAGAAGCAGACTCCAAAGGTTTCCAAACCAGTATTCCGCCCGTCAGCGGCTATGGGAATATTCATTTGAATAACAAAAAACCAGGGCTTGATGATGCCAGAGTTCGACGTGCACTTGAAATGAGTATCGACCGCGATGCGCTGAAAGACGCATTTGATTATTTCGGATACGACACAGAATCTGGTACGCCGATCTCTATGACGTCACGTTGGTACTCGGCTCCAGCAACTGCTAACAAGTTTGATCCAGAAGGAGCGAAAGCGTTGCTCGCAGATTACGGCAAGCCCGTCAAGTTCACGATTCAACTGTTGCAGGGTTCACAATCAACGGTTGATGCCTTAGCGGCAATTGTTGACTACTGGAAACAAGTCGGCATTGAGGCCACAGTGAAGATGGTCCCTGACCTCACAACATACGTGGTCAGCGTGATTACAGGAGCGTACGATGCAGTTGCGTGGCTAGCCGGCGAAGGAAGCGACCCAGACGGAAGTTTGTTTGCCATGCTGCATACAGGCGGACCAAGTAATTACTCGGTCTTTTCCAATCCCGACATGGACGCTGCTCTTGACGAAGGACGAAGTGCTCCAGACGAGGCAACTCGCATGGCGGCCTACGCCAAAGCGCAAGACCTGTTCCATTCTCAAATGCCGTTTATTATCTTGACGCACGGTCAAGTTCGAATTTTGGCAACTCAAGATGTGACAGGGCTTACTCAGGCAGCATTCTTTCCATCTCGAACTGCGGGCAAGAAGGCAAAGTAGTTTTATCTGCTCTTCATCTAGAGATTTCTTCAAATGCGTGGATTAGGACAGCGATTTCTGCAGATGGCGGCTGTGCTATTGCTTGTCGCTGCCGGAACATTCTTTTTGCTTGATCTCATGCCCGGAAGTCCGGCCATTGCAATTTTGGGCACCAGCGCAACCCCTGAAGGCATTGCTAAAGTTGAGGCCGAGTTGGGACTTGATAAGCCCAGTGTTGAGCGTTTTTTGACGTGGGGAACAAACGCTGCTCGCGGTGACTTAGGTGTGTCGTATCGAGATGGAGAAAACGTCGCACAAGCCATCCGGCAAAGATTCCCCACATCGTTTGAAATATTGATTCTGACTCAACTCCTTGCTCTGAGCATTGCTGTTCCGGCTGCGCTATTTGCAGCAGCTCGACCCGGCAAGCGACGAGATCGAGCCCTCACCACTACATCATTTGCGCTCATTGCGATTCCACAGTTTGTGATGGCTCTCACACTCCTTATTATCTTTGCCAAACAACTGCAATGGTTTCCGGCGGCTGATTTCGTTCCACTCAATGAGGGAATAATTCGCAACTTACGGTCCCTCGTCTTGCCTGTCCTGTCATTAGGTTTTCCGTTGAGTGGTATTTATTTTCAGGTGTTACGCAATGACCTAGTAATCACAATGTTGTCCGATCACATCATGCGCACACGGGCAAGCGGCTTCAGCGAGCGCATAATTCTCCTGAAATATGCACTTCGTTCTTCGTCACTGACATTGCTGGCAGTTGTTGGTCTCAATACGGCTGGACTACTCGGAGGCGTCTTAATCATTGAGCAGATTTATTCGCTCCCGGGTTTGGGTCGCTTTCTATTTGATGCAGCAACACGGCGTGACATTGTCAAGGTCGAAGGTGCTGTCTTGGTGATTGCTGTTACCTACGTCATCGTCAATCTCATAGTTGATATGTTGCTGCGAGTTTTTGATCCTCGTGTTCGGGCAGCAAGTATCGGAACACCACGATGAATCGATTGCGTAGTTTCAAACAACGGTGGGGGATACTCGGGCTGATTGCAATAGCGTGGATCGTTACTTTGGGAGTCTGTGCATTGTTCGGAAATTTATTCACGTCGCATCTCAATCAGGACCTGAAGAATCGATTACAAGCACCATCATTTTCACATCCGTTCGGCACAAACAACCTCGGAATTGACATGCTCGGCTTGGCCATCAAGGGCGCACGTATCTCGGTGTTAGTTGGGCTTGCGGCTACCGCTGTCGGATTCATCGGTGGCAGTCTTGTTGGTCTTACTGCGGCGTATTGGCGTGGGCGAACTGATCGCGTCATCCTCACTTTTCTGGATGCATCTGCTGCTTTTCCATCTTTTGTTGCTGCAATTTCAGTCGTCCTGTTCTGGGGAAAAAGTGTTCGTAATGTTATTTTGGTGATTGGAGTTCTCACTATTCCTATAATTGCTCGTATCGTGCGAGCCGCATCGCTACCACTAGTTGAGCGTGATTTTGTATTGGCCGCCCGAATGCAAGGGTCACGGCACAGTCAAATTATTGTGCGCGAATTGATTCCAAATGTCATTCGTCCGCTTTTAGGTTTTGCAATGATCACAGTCGGCATCACAATCTCAGTCGAAGGTGGTCTGTCGTTTATCGGAGCAGGAGTGCCCGACAATATTGTGACGTGGGGTCAACTGATTGCCAGCGGTCGGGCAACTGTTGAAGGATCACCGCATCTTGTGCTGATTCCAGCATCGTTGATTTTTGGAACAATATTGGCTCTCAACACACTTTCTTCCAAGTGGTTGCGTGGCAGACCGTTTCCGGTCGTCAAGGAGTCTGTTGCTGAGACGACAGTTGGTGACAACGTAAGCGACGCAGCCAAAGAGATCTCGTCCAACCCGCCAACCGATGTGGTGTTGTCAATCGAGAATCTGCACACATATTTCTCGACGCCGTTTGGTTCATTGCGCGCTGTTGACGGAGTCTCGCTGCAGTTAAGGCGTGGCCAAATGGTTGCACTAGTTGGAGAAAGTGGTTCGGGTAAAACGATGATGGCACGAAGCCTTCTTGGTCTTGTGCCTTCGCCTCCTCGTGTTGCAGGATTGCCCGGACGCGTCATGTTTGACGGACAAGATCTGCTCTCGCTCAGTAGTGAGGAACTGCGCAAAATACGGGGTCGCCGAATTGCAATGATTTTTCAGGATCCGATGACCACGCTGAATCCCGTGATGCGAGTTGGGCGACAGATTGCCGACACTGCCATGTTGCATTTGGGTCTGAGCAAGAAAGAAGCCACCAGGCGGGCACTTGAGTTGTTGATCGAGGTGGGTGTTCCGGACGCACAAAGAAGAATGCGCGCGTGGCCACACGAACTCAGCGGTGGACTGCGTCAACGTATTGGCATTGCGATTGCATTGGCTGCTGAACCAGAAATTCTTATTGCCGACGAGCCAACGAGCGCACTTGATGTGACAATTCAGCGGCAGTTACTCGACTTGCTGGACAGGCTGCGTCGTTATCGTGGATTATCGATCTTATTTATCACACACGACATGGGAATCGTGGCGAGCCGCGCAGATCAAGTCGCAGTGATGTATTCGGGTCGCATTGTTGAACAGGGTTCAACGCTCGAAGTATTTACTCATCCGCGCATGCCATACACCCGAGCGTTGTTGGCTTCGATTCCTCGCATTGATCATGAGTCTCACAAAAAACTTGCTGTCATCGGTGGTATTCCCCCGATTGCCATTGGGCCACGAGTGGGGTGCGCGTTTGCTCCTCGTTGTCCAGACGTGATTGACGCATGTCGAACTGAGATACCTCAACTTGTCGGAGACACACATCAGGCGGCGTGTATTCGAAATGTCGTCGGCGTGATATGAAGGCTCCGCGCAATGTCATAGTTTTGTTACTTGACAGCCTTAATAAACACGAGATCGGCGCGTACGGTGCGCAACAATTTGACACTCCCAATCTAGACAGACTCGCCGCACGATCAGTGAAATTCACTAATCACCACACCGGATCATTGCCATGTATTCCGGCTCGTCACGACATCTTGGTTGGTGCATGGGATTTCCTATGGAAACCGTGGGGTTCGATTGAGTTGTGGGAAGAAGCGATCACAGTCTCATTGCGTCGTGCAGGTGTTGTGACCAACCTCATCACTGATCATCCACATCTCTTTGAAGTTGGTGGAGAAAATTACCATTCAGACTTCACGGCATGGTCGTATGAGCGCGGTCACGAAAGCGATGCATGGAAAACGCGCCCCGACCCAAGCTGGATCGGTGCACCATCTTTTGGTCGAGGCAAGACACACTACGATGCGTCGCGAGGTTGGTTTGCCGGAGAAGAAGATTTCCCTGGTCCACGAACCATGCGTGCGGCTGAGCAATGGTTACTCAATGATGCTCCACATCATCGTGCCAATGACGAGAGATTTATGTTATTCGTGGATGAGTTTGATCCGCATGAGCCCTTTGATACACCTGAAGAATGGGCAATGCGATACGACGACACATGGGACGGACCACATCTTGTGTGGCCACCGTACGCAGTAGATGCTTTGGCAGACGGCGTCATTACAACACGTCAAGCACATCAGATACGAGCGCAGTACGGTGCCAAATTGTCAATGATCGATCATTGGCTAGGCAAAGTGCTCGATGCCCTAGACACAACAAATGCATGGGATGACACCGCAGTGATCTTGTGCACTGATCACGGTCACTATCTTGGCGACCGCGATGTTCATGGACGCGATGTGTGGGGCAAACCCGGCGTACCCGTGTATAAAGCACTCGGAGATATTCCGATGTTGGTGTCGTGGCCCGACGTCACGCCACGTAGTTGCGATGCGCTCACAACGTCAACTGATATTCATGCAACCCTTGCAGATATTTTTTCTGTCAACGTGTCTCATAGGGCGCATGGAAAATCATTGCAGCCACTCATCGCCCAGAAAACAAATACCGTGCGTGACTGGCTGCTCACTGGTGTGTGGGGACGAGAAGTACAACTAGTCACCAATGACTGGCGCTACACACGCGGGCCAGTTAATGAAAATGCCCCCTTGTCAATGTGGTCAAACAGATGGAGCACTATGCCAGTTGGCGCGTATCCTGATTTCAAAATGCCAATGCCAGACGAACGAGCAGTGCTAGACAAGATGCCGGGCACCACGATTCCGGTGATAAGGCAGCCATTTCAGGCCGGTGATCTATTGCCGTTCTGGGCGTACGCCAAGCAATACGAGACGATTTTATTTGATCGAC
>JAEMRC010000062.1:0-5264 GCA_016463545.1 Ilumatobacteraceae bacterium | reverse complement strand
GGCTCACGCAATTTAAATTTTTGCAATTTTCCTGTAGATGTACGCGCTAGTTCAGATCGGAATTCAATTTTTTTCGGGCACTTGTATCCGGCGAGTTTTATTTTTGTGTATGCAATCAGTTCGTCTTCGGTGAGCGCAGAACCGGGTGTTTTGACAACAAGTGCCATCACGAGTTCTCCCCACTTAGCATCGGGGATTCCGATGACAGCGACTTCTGCAACGTCTGGGTGCGAAAATACGGCATCTTCGACCTCGATCGAACTGACATTTTCTCCACCAGAAATAATGACGTCTTTTTTGCGATCGCTAATAGTCAGGACATTTTCTGAGTTAATGACCCCACCATCGCCCGTGCGAAACCATCCATCAACAATTGCAGCGCTGGTAGCTTCTGGCTGATTCCAGTATCCCTGCATAATCACGTTGCTTCGGGCAAGAATTTCGCCGCTCGCATCTGTTTTCATTTCAACTCCAATAGCAGGAACTCCAGCAGCACTCAGGCGCGACGCGCGTTCGGCTGGTGACAATTGATCAAGTTCGGCTCGCGGTCTGTTGATAGTCAGCAATGGTGCCGTCTCGGTGAGACCGTAGATCTGATTGAGTTGCCAACCCAGTTCAGTCTCGATGCGCTCAATTGTGCGGGTAGGAGGTGGCGCACCTGCCACCACCATACGCACTCTGCCACGACCAGGAATCTCACCCTGCCATGTGGCGGCTGCATCAAGAATTGCGTTAGCGACCGCAGGCGCACAACAGATCAATGTGACACCGTGCTTTTCGACACGACGCAAGATTTCTGCACCATCGATTTTGCGCAAGATGATGTGCTCGCCACCCATGCCAGTGACTGCGTAGACCATTCCCCATCCGTTGCAATGAAACTGCGGAAGTGTGTGCAGGTATACATCTCGATCGTTGACACCCATATGCCAACCAAAGGTTGCTGAATTCAGCCATAAATTGCGGTGCGTGAGTTGTACGCCCTTTGGACGGGCAGTGGTGCCACTCGTGTAATTGATTGTTGCTGTGAAGTCTTCGTCTGGTTCCCAAGACCGCGGTTGTTGGTTAAATGCATACAGTTCTTGATCAGACTCCGCGCCAATGACAAATCGATGCTTGGCTGTGACGCCAGCAAGTGATTCGTCAAGTTCTGGGTCGACAAGAAGAACTTCAGCACCGCTGTGCTCCATGATGTATGAAATTTCTTCAGCGACGAGTCGAAAATTAATCGGAACAAGAATGCGACCCGAACCACTCACTCCAAAAAAACTTGTCAGCAATCGCGCAGAGTTTTGACTGACTACTGCCACTCGCGCACCCTGGGCGACTTTGAGTGCATCAAGTCCAGCCGCTTGAGCACGAGCACGATCAGCCATCTGTTGGTATGTCTGAGTTCCCCATGACTCTGCAGGTTGATCTGACTCGTCAACAAAGGCAACCCTGTCGCCGTATACCTGCTCTGCTCGACGCAGGTGATCAATTACTGTCAACGGCACTTTCATGGTGCTCTACCCCCTTGAACTACGTCCGAACTGTACTAGTTAGGGTCGCAACAAGAGAAGACGTCAGATGATGTTGAGGGCGTCAAGCGTGTTGGCCGCTGCACCCGTTGGGTCGGCAGTTAACGTCACATGCTTACGCCAGTCGGCGCGTTTTGTTGCCCAACTCACAAAGTCATGTGCTGATCCGGTGGCAGTCGGAAGAGATGCGTTGACTCCGCTTGTGATTACCCAGCCATCAGTTTCGGGAGAAAGTGCAAATGATGACTGACCTGATCCGGTAAAGACAAGGTTCACGCCTTGTGTGCATGTTGCCAATGCATCTGCACACATTTGTGGCGTTCCGGCAAGCATCCATTCAAGTGTTGCATTCAATGCGTCAGGATCCTGGGGCAAAGCGGCCGCAGTCGGCACCGCAAAACCAATGTCATGGCGTAAGTGGCAGTAGTGATCGAACACAATCGCGTTAGCCAAAAGATGCATGGGGTGAGCGCCAAGATTTGAGAGCGGAACAACCGTGTCATTCATGGGTGGTTCTTGCAGCGCACTTAATGCTGCAAAACCGATTTCACTCCACTCGTCGTATTCGGCCATGACTTGTTGCGGAGTCCAGTTTTTGCGCGCCTGTACTGGAACCTCGGCATCTACTTCTGCATCTTTTCCGGCGCCACCTTCGATGGTGTCTGGCCCAGCGATGGAATGAAAGACCGAAGCCATATGGCAAGCAACATCTTGCACCCGCCAGTCAGTGCAACCAGATGGTGCTGCCCACTGTGCAGGTGTTAATGCGTTGAATATTTTTTGTGCTCGAGTGATCTCTAAGCGAAGGGCTGTAATTGCAATTTTGGACATCCACTTAGATTAGTGGATATTCGGGGTGGAGATTTCACGGAGTATCAGCGCGTGCGCAGGTGCCCGCCTTCGGGAAAATCGTCTGGCCGCTCCGTTTTTCGCAGGGTGACTGCAATTCCAGTGCCGATATTGCTGATATCAAAGGATTTCACTCCGGTATGGGCGGGCGGCCCTGCATGTGATCCATCACGTACATCAAATCGTGCACCGTGGCGCGGACATGTCACGATGTGTCCCTGCAGTAGCCCAGTGCTAAGAACTACATCTGCGTGGCTGCAACGGTCTTCAATTGCATACAGCGATCCCTTCACGCGGCAAATAAGAACGTTTGTCGCACCGGCAACACACGACATCATCTGACCATCAGCAAGATCACTGACATCGCCAACTACGACCTGACTATGAGATTCCAATATTTGTTTCCTTGATTACTGCGCCGACAAGATCAGGCTGAGAATTGTTTGATGTAACTATTGATTGTGTCGTGAAAAAAGCGGATGCGGTTTTCTTGGGCTGGCATGTAATCACCGCGGTAGCCACGTGACTGCAAACCTGCTTGCTGCGTAGACCAGATTGCAACATCTTGATCGATTGCAGAACCACAACTGACTTCGCCAACTTTTCCTTGGACATGTTCTACTTGATGATCTATAGACACCCAGTCGCGCATGGCGTTGGAGTAATACTCTTTTGATCCGGTAGGGAAGAGCGTGAGATACCACATATCAAACCAGCATTTTGTCGGATCGGTGGCATGGGGGCGTGCCATTAGAAAAATACAACCATCAGGTTTCATGCTGAACGATGTATTTGGAAAAATTGTGTAGTGGTAGTTATCTGTTAACTGTTCGTCAGAATAAAAAGAGAAGTCGTAGCCTTTTTGTTGACCAAGTTCGCGCTTGCGCCGTTGCAGAGCCAAACGCAAACTAGGAAGATCATTGCGATACGGCTCGGGGTCAAGTTCCCAAAAATCAAGATCTGGCTTGAGGCTTTTAAAGGTGACATCCGAACTACCTTCGTACTGAGGTCCTGGAGCGCCACCGGGCATCAACATGCGTGCGTGCCCAGATGCATACATATCAAATTGACAGCCAGAGTAATGCTCGTTCATGACCGGCAATGTTTGCGGATGCACATACGGGAGGTGATAGCTCTCGTTGAAATTATCCTGCACGCATTTCCAGTTGAAGTCACTCTCAAGCGTCACCCAATGCGTGCGCTTCATGTTGTGCATTTGATATGAATCAAGTTGTTCGGCGACTGGGCTGAGATATTCCTGCAGGCTTGCACAACTCTCGTCCATATTTATCCAGATAAAACCTGCCCATGTGTCGCAGGGGATTTCTGCAAGGTTTCTTTTACCGCACGGGGTTCCCTGCGGAAAGTCTTCTTCGCAATACACCCAATTCAGTTGGCCAGTGTCGGCATAGCGCCAGCCATGGTATGCACACTGAAATTCTCCGCCCGCTAGTGAACCGCGTTCATTTGTAATGAGACGATTGCCGCGATGCTGACACACATTATAGAAAGCACGAATTCGACCGTCAGTACCCCGAGAACACAGAATTGATTCACGACCAATATCAATTGTGATGTAGTCGCCTGCAAGAGGAACTTGGTTCACCATTCCGGCGATGAGCCACACCTTTGTCCAAACGGCGTCCCATTCGCTTTGCATATAATCTTTCGAGTAATACTGCTCGCCGGCGATTGGGTCTTGAGAAAGAATAGGTTCGGCAACACCATCACGCACGATGCCACCCCGTAGTTTGGGATTAGGTATTACATCTGTCATATGCCCCCACTGACTGTTTGCTAGATAACTCACTCTAACTCACGACCTGCGAATGGCAACTGCCGTCAAAAGAGAGACGAGAGAAATTCGTCTATTACCTGAACATGTAAGCGCAAACCCTCGCGCCATTTGGCTATCCATTCAGGTGGTGTCTCGGTGGCAATCAATTGCAGATAGTCACGGACAAGGTCCGGCAAGGAATCAACGCCGGGAGCCAACTCGTTGTATAGGCAGAAGTCGCTGCACCCTTGATGAGGTGCGTCGTCAATGTCAACCCGACGAGACTTTTTCGCAGTCTCATCTGTGCGTGATTGCAAGACTGCCCATGCAGGATCTGCATCCGTTTCTGCTGGCGTTGTGAGATCTTTTTTCCCGACGATGAGAAGGGTTGGCTTGGTCATTGATTGAAAGAATTGTGAACTCATTGTCTTGGTGTAACCCTGTGCGGCAATAGTTGCACACACACGCACATCAGGAGCGAACTCGTGCAGATACGAGGTGGTTGCTAGAGCAGAGAGGCCTCCATAACTATGACCGCCAACAATAATTTTTCTTGTATCGACTGATTGTTCAAGCCATTGCACGAGAGGTGCCCGTTCACCAACGCACATGTCAATACAAAACCGAATATCTCCCTGTCGATGACGTTCGTTAGTGACATCATCAACATTCTTGCCGAGCAACCAGTCGAATAATCCATCACCTGGATGGTCTGACGAAACCACAATGTAGCCACGTGATGCAAGCGCTTCGCACAACAAGCTGTAGTTGTGGCGAGTTCCGGTGCGACCATGTGACCAGATAATCAAAGGATTCCGACCCTCAAGAACAGGTGAATTCTCGTGGGCGCTCGCCGACTCGAAACTAATCCCCGGAATCAGTTCGTACTCAGTAATTGGCGCAGCATCTGATTGTGCCGGATACCAGAGTTCAACACCAAGCATTCGATTGTCACGTTGATCATCAATGACAAGAGTTGATAAATGTCCGACCTTGTGCAGGAGTGGCTCGAGAGGCGGTGCTGATGTCAGTGGCATATATATAAGGATAGGGCACTTGTGGAGCAACGCTCGGAGTGGCAATGGACCAATATCCACGCTTCACGTTCCGACTTTCGC
>JAEMRC010000061.1 GCA_016463545.1 Ilumatobacteraceae bacterium | reverse complement strand
ACTCGGTACAGCAGTGCTTCTGTGCCGACATAGGCGCAACTCAGGTCAAGTTTGTCAAGCGATGTCTCTTTAGTTACCTCAACAACAGTTCGTGCTGCCGTTGCAGAGAGCTCACGTTGCAGTTGTGCCGTCCCAGCGCGAAGAACCGAAAACACGGTGCGACCACATGCATTACAGATGGCGGGCACAGCCGTATCACATACGCCACACCGCAACACACCGACTTGATCCTGGGCCAAAACCGTAGCGCATGTAGAACATTTGGCAATCGTGCGACATTGCTTGCATGCCAGCAATCGACCGCTTCCCGTGGTGTTTAAAATTGCAAGAACTGTTTTTTTGGGGTCGCGTAACTCTTGCACGAGCGATGTTGTGACGAGCGAGGTTTTGACAGACTGCGCGGATAGATCTTCAACAACGAATTGTGGCCAACCATTCACGGTCACAGGAGTCTCGTGTATGTCTTCTGGCGACACGGTGCTCAGAGTGCGCAGTGACGGAACCGAGGAAACTGCAATATATGCAACGCCAGCGCGCCGCGCGCGTTCTCGGGCCACCTCGGGTGCGTTCCATGTTGGTACGCGTTCTTCCCAGTACGACTCGTCGTGTTCGTCAATCACCACAATCGACGCCATCCCAACACATGGCGCCCAGACACCAGAGCGAGCGCCGATCACTACATCTACTCCGCTCCCTGCACGTGACCAATCATCCGGCATGACGGCCACGACCAGACCGCGGCGACGCAAACTTGCTGCACCTAACATGCACATTCGAATCGTCGGGCATAACGCCAACACCGGACCCGCCTCTGCCGCCGCAGCAATCACTGATATCGCTGACTGCAGCGGCGGAACCACAAGCACACCACCGCCTTGTTCAATCAGCAACCGCGTTGATGTCGCCACGCCGTCATCGGTTGGCTTCACGTTGCGTCCA
This sequence comes from Ilumatobacteraceae bacterium, assembly GCA_016463545.1. Lineage (GTDB taxonomy): Bacteria > Actinomycetota > Acidimicrobiia > Acidimicrobiales > Ilumatobacteraceae > UBA2093. The sequence continues at coordinate 10,087 of JAEMRC010000061.1, read as the reverse complement.
CGCTGAGGAGAGCCACGGCTCACCCGCACCGAGGGTGCTGTCGCCGAACTGAGGACCGCTCGAATCGGTCCGCACCACATTGTTGCCACCCATGTCACGAGGTCAACAAGATACGGCTCGACTCCAGCACCCGAGACGGACACGAGCGGTATCAACTTGGACTCGAATGCGCTATCGAAACCTGGTGTTGTGGAATCGCCGATCGCAACGACCCAACCGCCCACGCGACGCCCATGAAGATTGACGCGAACTTTTGTTCCTATTTGCGTTGCTTGCACCAATTCTGGCGGAATTGAATAATCAAAGACCTTGTCTATACCCGAGACGTCAGTGACGACTCGTGCAATGTGAACAGGCTCAGCGCTCAGAGTTTGACAGCAGCCTTAAACGCATCAAGTCGAGAAAGTATCTCCCACGTGAAGTCTGGGTTGTTGCGGCCAAAATGTCCGTATGCGGCAGTCTGCTGATAAATCGGACGCTTTAAATTAAGGTCTCGAACAATTGCAGCAGGGCGCAAGTCAAAGGTGGCGCGAACTGCGGCTTCGATCTCTTCCTCTGACACTTTATTTGTCCCAAATGTTTCAACCAAAATACTGATTGGTTGAGCCATTCCGATTGCGTATGCAACTTGAACCTCGCACTTTGCAGCAGCACCGCTAGCCACAACATGTTTAGCCACCCACCGCGCGGCATAGGCAGCAGACCTGTCCACCTTTGACGGATCTTTTCCGGAGAATGCGCCACCACCGTGACGTCCCATACCACCGTAAGTATCAACGATAATTTTTCGACCAGTCAAACCAGTGTCGGCGTGAGGTCCGCCCAATACAAATTTTCCGGTCGGATTGATGTGGATTTCTGGCTTATCACCTCTGAACGCTTCGGGGATGGTCGGCATAATGACTTGTTCAATCAGGTCAGGGCGAATCTGCGTGTCACGATCAACGCGATCTCCGTGCTGTGTTGAAATCAGAACTGTGCTCAACCGCACAGGACGACCGTCTTCGTATTCAAAAGTCACTTGTGTCTTGCCATCTGGACGCAAGTACGGGATTTGTCCCGACTTACGAACTTCAGTCAGACGCTCTGCCATGCGATGTGCCAACCAAATCGGCAACGGCATCAGTTCGGGGGTTTCATCGCATGCATAACCAAACATCATTCCCTGGTCACCAGCACCCTGGCTGTTGAGAATGTCTTCACCACTTTTACCACGCCGCATTTCTTCGCTGGCATCAACGCCTTGAGCGATATCTGCACTTTGCGCGTCGAGGTAAACACCAACTGCGCACGTCTTGCCGTCAAAACCATACGTTGCGTTGTCATAGCCGATGCCCATAATTGTTTCGCGGGCAATTGTTGGAATATCGACGTACCCCTTGGTCGTAATCTCACCAGAAACAATGCACAGTCCGGTTGTCAAAAGCGTTTCGCATGCAACACGACTATCTGGGTCTTGGGCAAGTAGAGCGTCAAGAACTGCGTCTGAAACCTGATCTGCCATCTTGTCTGGATGGCCCTCGGTCACGCTCTCTGATGTAAATGTGTACTTCTTCACTTGCTCTCCTGTTTTTGCTGACGAACCTTCACCACGCTATCTAATACGGCATGGGCAATCGCGTGTTTGTCAGCAAGCGCCACGGTCATCGCTGGCACATGGGGGCTCAACAGCACAACGGCGTTGGTGTCATGGCCAAAACCCACACCCTCGGCACTGACATCATTGGCGACAATGAGGTCAAGGCATTTTGCAGTTAACTTTGCGGTGGCATGGGCGACAAGGCTGTCTGTCTCGGCAGCAAAGCCCACCAGTGTCTGACCGAGGGGCTTGCGCTGGCCTAGTCCTGCCAAAATGTCCGGCGTTGGTTCGAGCACAATGTTGGGCACCCCATCAGCCTTTTTTAGTTTTTGATCTGCGCATACGACTGGTCGAAAATCTGCGACTGCTGCGGCCATAATGACGACGTCTGCCGATAGAGCCGCAGCGTCAACTGCATCTTTCATTTGCTGGGCTGTTTCGACTTGTACTTGAGTGACACCAAATGGCACCACGCGATCAACCGTTGTGATGAGGGTGACGTGAGCACCTCGCTGAGCCGCAATTGTCGCAATTGCATATCCTTGTTTTCCGCTTGAGCGATTAGCAATAACGCGAACCGCATCGATTGGCTCCCGCGTACCACCGGCGGTCACAACAATATCTAGTCCAAGAAGATCGTGAGACATTCCAAGAACACGGATGATCTCGGCACATATTTTCTCTGTCGATGCTAAGCGACCTGCCCCAATGTCACCTCCAGCAAGTCGACCGGTCTCTGGCTCCACGATATGCACACCGCGAGACCGCAGAATTTCAATATTGCTTTGCACGGCTGGGTGTTCCCACATTTCTGTATGCATTGCCGGACACACCACAACTGGCGCCCGAGTTGCGATCAGTGTCGCCGTGAGCAGATCTTCAGATGAGCCCGTGGCGTATGCCGAAAGTACTCGCGCAGTTGCGGGTGCCACCACAATGATGTCTGCCGTTTGCCCCAATTGTGTATGTGGGATCGCCGACGCATCGTCCCACAGACTGGTGTGAACTGGCTCAGATGCAAGCGCCGACAAAGTAACAGAGCCAATAAAGCGATGTGCATCAGCAGTCATCACTGGCACAACATGTGCACCAAGGTCAACAAGTTGGCGGCAAAGTTCGACAGATTTATACGCGGCGATTCCGCCTGAGACTCCAAGAACTATTCGCCGTGAGGCTAATTGCGACATGGCGACTATATGGCGAGAATCACTCGCTAGCAGGAGCTTCGTCTACAGCAACATCGTCACTGCCCGAGCCTTGCAACAAAGCAAAGGTGCTGGCATCAACATTGTCGGGGATTTCACCGAACATCGCAGTTGCTTCGTCTTGCATTTCTTCGTAATCAGGACGAGCGACCTTGACGATCTTGTCAGCAGCGATTTCTTCAAACGCGATCGACAAGGGCTTGCGAGCAACAGATGAAACCTGTGGCGGAATCATGTGTCCGAGACCGTCGCCGAGTTGACCAAAGTATGAGTTGATCTGGCGTGCGCGATAGGCAGCAAGGGTGACGAGACTGAACTTGGAATCCACACGATCGAGGAGTTCCTCAATCTTGGGATCGATCATTGAATCATTTTGACGGGACATGTTGGGGACCTCCGTAGGACCCTGTCAGGCTAGCCGCGGGAGCGCCGTGCCACACCGATAGCAAGCACTAGTTCTGTCACCGCCCGGTCTAGGTCGTCATTGACAATCACCACATCGGCCAAGGCCGTGCCCTCTCGCTCCTCGCTCTCGGCCTTTTTGAGGCGTTGCATCACATGGCGGTAAGGATCTCCGCGCTCCCGCAGACGTCGTTCTTGCTCTTGGCGCGAAGGGGGCATCACAAAGACCAGCAATGCTTCTGGATGTTGTTCCTTTACCTGCTTGGCGCCATGGAGCTCAATCTCTAAGACAATGTCATTGCCAATGTCATCGTCAGGGATTGGAGATCCGTACAAATTTCCTAGAAATTCGGTCCACTCTAAAAAGCCTTGATCACCAATTCTTCTGTGGAACTGATCTCGTGACACAAACACATATGCATCATCTGGTTCTCCCTCTCGCTGGGCTCGCGTTGTCCACGACCGACTCAACCACAGTGCAGTGTCACGTTCGAGTAACACATCCACGAGAGTTCCCTTGCCGGCACCGCCTGGACCAGAAACCACAATGATGAGTGGCTTGCTCATACCGGTTTGCTCTGAATCGCTTGTTCAATGCGCTCAATCATGTTGTCGTCAAGAGAGGCCAACGTGCTGAACTGATGTGCGCCAACACTTGTGAGTAGTCGTCGCCCCGCAACCTTGCCAAGCGCCGGATGCACATCAAGAACTTTAACGGCGTATAGATCACGCACTTGCTCGTCAGTGCGTGCAAGATGGGCCGCTTGGCGAACTGTCAGTTGAGCATTTGCTATTTTTTGACACACGGCTCGACGACGATCTCGCACGCTGGCGACGAACTCTCGGTCGGCGTCTGTGAGTCCCATCACATAATCCTAATGGGCGGCATTTAATACATCTCCCCATCGTGAGGCGCCAAGTCCGCGCATCAAACGAGACGCTTCGTGCAAGATCTTTTGTGGTGCCCGTGGGTCGGCAAATGTTGCTGTGCCGACCTGCACAAGTGACGCCCCTGCCATCATCATTTCAATGACATCAGAACCACTAGCGACACCACCGACTCCAACGATTGGAATCTCCGGGAATGCCTGTCGAACGTCATATATCGTGCGTACCGCAACTGGATGAATTGCCCTTCCGGATAATCCACCACCGCCATTTCCTAAACTGGCCTTGCGAGTAGAGATATCTAGTTGCATTCCCAACAATGTATTGATGAGAGTCACCGCAGTTGCTCCTGCCTTTTCTACAGCCTCTACAACCTGCAAAACACGATCTGTGTTTGGGCTGAGTTTCGCCCAGACGGGCACTCCGCATGAGCCAAGTTCGTCGACAACAACACGAATAACCTGAGCGCTGAGGTCGGCATCGTGTGCAAATATTCCGGCTCTTCCTTCAAGGTTGGGGCATGAGAGGTTTACTTCAACGGCCACTAGCGAAGCATGCGACGCAACTAACTGACGAGCAGCCGTGGCGTAATCATCAATCGTTCGACCCCAAATACTTGCCACAACCGTGGCATCCACTGCGCGCAGTGCCTCAAGATCATGCTTTACCCACGCATCTACTCCTGGGCCTTGTAGGCCCACAGCATTGAGCATTCCGCTTGGTGTGTTGTGAACGCGTGGAGCCGGATTACCGGGCCATGACGTTGGATACAAACTTTTTACGACAACGGCACCAAGTGACGAAAGAGCAAAATACGGTGCAAGTTCGGCTCCATGACCAGCCGTGCCAGAGGCCGTCAGAATCGGATTTTTTAAAGTGACGCCTGCCGTTGCGACATCGCCGAGAGGACGCCAGAGCGACTCTTTTTTGTCACGCAAGACAGGCTTGTCTCTCATCGGCCGTGATACTCCTGTAGTGATCTCACTTCGACGTCATGATCGCGCTGTTCTGCCAAGCCATTCATCGCTGCAAGCGCCGCCTTGACTGTTGTCACTGATGATACACGATTGGCATTAGCCGCTTTTCGAATCGCTTCGCCATCGGAGCGAGATCCTCTTCCTTGCGGAGTATTCACGACAAAACTGATTTCTCCTTGCGCAATGAGATCAACTGCATTTTCAAGATTCATGTGCGATTCGGATAACTTGCCAATTACTCTGTCGACACGTTGTCCGAAGCGTTCTAGATACTCTGCAGTGCCTGTTGTCGCAGCAATCCCAAGACCCAAATCCCGAAGACGTTTAGCGACTACTAATCCCGCTGGCTTATCTGCGTCGGCGAGCGATAAAAATACCGTTCCAGATGTTGGCAACACTGTTCCGGCTGCTGTCTCGGCCTTGATAAAGGCACGACCAAATGTTCTATCAATACCCATGACTTCGCCTGTCGAGCGCATCTCTGGTCCGAGCGCAGTATCAACATCTGGAAAGCGACTAAAAGGAAGCACTGCTTCTTTGACGGACACGTGACCTCCGGTGACGGGACGCGTTAAGAGTCCTTCGACACGCAGTTCTTGAAGCGTCGCTCCGAGCATGACACGGCTCGCAACTTTGGCTAGAGGCACGCCTGTTGCTTTTGCGACAAAAGGAACGGTTCGAGATGCACGAGGGTTGGCCTCAATCACATACACGGTGTGACCGACAACGGCGTATTGCACATTAACTAGCCCGACTACTTCTAGCGCATCCGCAATTGATTTCGTGTATGCCTCGATTACTTCAATCACCCACGACGGCAATGTTTGAGGCGGAATCGTGCAGGCGCTGTCTCCTGAATGGACACCGGCTTCTTCAACGTGTTCCATCACTCCGCCGATGAGAACTTCACCCGTATTGTCACGAATCGCATCAACGTCAACTTCGGTGGCTTCTTCAAGAAAGCGGTCGATTAACACGGGTCGCTCCACCGACAAGCCCCCTTCTTTTCCGAGCGTTCCAAAACCTGCAAGCTCTTTCATTGCTCGCTCAAGGTGTTCGTCGTCATGCACTATTTGCATACCTCGCCCACCCAATACGTAACTAGGTCGCACTAACACCGGATACCCAATCATGTGCGTAATCTCTTGAGCCTTCTCAAAAGTCGCAGCGGTTCCGCCTGGAGGCTGAGGAATCTGCAGTGAATTACAGAGCGTGTTCCATTTTTCACGATCTTCTGCAAGGTCAATTGAACGTGGTGATGTACCCGCTACTAGTTCAGATGGAATGAGCCCCGACAACTTGAGTGGTGTTTGTCCCCCGAGGCTGACAATGACTTTGGGTGCGACTCCGCCAGAGGCTGCTGTCTCGGCGGCAATCACATTGAGAACATCTTCTTGAGTGAGCGGTTCAAAGTACAGACGATCAGAGGTGTCGTAGTCAGTTGACACAGTTTCTGGATTGCAGTTCACCATCACTGTTTCAAATCCGGCATCACGAAGCGCAAAACTGGCATGAACGCAGCAGTAGTCAAACTCGATTCCCTGACCAATGCGATTTGGCCCAGAACCCAAGATGATGACGCGCTGTTTGGAAGAATGCCGTACTTCTGTTTCGTCTTCATATGTTGAGTAGTGATATGGCGTTGTTGCATTGAATTCGGCGGCACATGTATCGACTGTCTTGTACGTGGGGATAATTCCGGCTGCTTCTCGCGCGCTGCGAACATCATGCTCGGTTGCCCCGACTGCGTATCCAATCTGCACATCAGAGAAGCCCAATCGCTTTAGTCTGCGCCAATGAGTTGGTACGATATCCGCCAAGCCAAGGCCAGTCAGGCTTGCTCGTTCGTCGATGATCATTTGCATCTCGTCCAAAAACCATGGGTCAATCTGCGTTACGCCATGAACAACTTCTACTCCAAGACCCCTTTGCAATGCTTCGCCAACATGAAAGATTCTTTCGGGCGTTGCGACACCGCACTTCTTTAAAAGTTCGGCATCAGAAAAAGCCTCGTACTGTTTTTCTGCAGGGTCACAATTCAGTCCAAAGCGACCTTGCTCGAGTGAGCGAAGTCCCTTTTGCAGGCTCTCTGGAAATGTTCTTCCGATTGACATAACTTCTCCGACGCTTTGCATCTGTGTCCCAAGGATTCCGGATGTTCCGGGAAACTTCTCAAAAGCCCACCGAGGAATCTTTGTGACGACATAGTCGATTGAGGGTTCAAAACTTGCTGGTGTCATCCGTGTGATGTCGTTTGGTATTTCATCAAGCGTGTATCCAACAGCAAGTTTTGCTGCAATCTTGGCGATCGGAAACCCAGTCGCCTTTGATGCGAGCGCTGACGACCGCGACACTCGTGGGTTCATTTCGATCACTACTTGGTCACCATTGGCGGGATTAACGGCGAACTGCACGTTGGATCCGCCTGTTTCGACGCCAACACGCCTAATGCACGCAAATGCAGCATCACGCATGAGTTGATACTCCACATCCGACAGCGTCTGTGCGGGTGCCACCGTGATGGAATCACCGGTGTGTACGCCCATCGGGTCGAAGTTCTCGATACTGCAGATGACGACACAGTTGTCTGCGCGGTCACGCATCACTTCGAGTTCGTATTCTTTCCAGCCTGCTATTGATGTCTCAATCAAGATTTCATGGATAGGACTGGCATCTAGACCATTGCGCGCGATGTGAATGAACTCCTCCATCGTCGACGCGATTCCGGTTCCTTTGCCTCCCAAAATATATGCGGGACGAATGATGACAGGAAGTCCAATCTCAGCGACAACCACCATTGACTCATCCATATTGTGAGCAACGCCGCTATTGGGCACGCTAAGGCCAATCTCGATCATTGCTTTTTTAAAGCGATCGCGATCTTCGGCCGTGGCAATCGCTTCAGCGTTAGCACCAATCAATTCGGGGGTTCCTGGAACACCAACAACTCCGCGTTCAAATAATGCCATTGCCAAGTTGAGCCCTGTTTGTCCGCCCAAAGTAGGAAGCACTGCATCAGGTTTTTCTCGAGCAATAATCAGTTCCAAGATCTCTGGCGTCAGCGGCTCGATATATGTGCGATCGGCAAAATCTGGATCGGTCATAATCGTTGCCGGGTTTGAGTTGGCAAGAATGACTCTGTAGCCCTCGTCGCGCAATACACGACACGCTTGAGTTCCGGAATAGTCAAACTCACAGGCTTGACCGATCACAATTGGGCCAGACCCAATGACCAAAATGCTCTGGATATCTTGGCGCTTGGGCATTACTTTCCTTCCATCATTGCAATGAACTCTGCAAACAAATACCGACTGTCATGAGGGCCCGGTCCTGCTTCAGGGTGATACTGCACGCTGAATGCGCGAGCACCTCGAATACGCATGCCCTCATTTGTATTGTCGTTGAGATTGATATGCGTAATGTCGGCTACACCTGACAATGAATCTGGGTCAACGCAGAAATTATGATTTTGACTTGTGATTTCGACCGTACCGGTAGCGATTCGCCGAACCGGGTGATTCCCACCGTGATGACCAAAAGGCAATTTAAAAGTCTTGCCCCCATATGCAAGCGATAACAACTGATGCCCAAGGCAAATTCCAAACGTTGCTATTCCGCTTTCTACGATTTGTCGAATATTTTCGGGAGCACCAACGACCATCTCGGGATCTCCTGGTCCGTTTGATAAAAACACACCATCTACTGACATTGCTTGAATCTCTGCAGCCGTGGTTGATGCAGGCACAACAGTGACCGTTGCAAAATCTGCAAGGCATCGCAAAATTGTCGTTTTGATTCCGAAGTCGAAAGCGACGACATGAAATTTCCCTGAGCCATATACATAGGGTTTGTCAGTTGTGACGGTTGAAACCAAATCGGTACCACCTGTGCCTTTTTCTGCACGAGCAGATGCTAGGAGATCGGATTCAGATGCTGTTCCGAATGCTCCCTGCAACGAACCACTATCCCGCAAGAGTCGAGTGAGTCGACGTGTATCGATGCCACCGATTGCTGGCAGTCGGTGTGCTCGTAACATTGAATCCAAATCATCTTCACTACGCCAGTTGCTTCGCCGACGAGCCATGTCTCGCATGATGACTCCGCGTGCATGCGGACGTGATGATTCGTTGTCAAAAGCGTTGACGCCATAGTTGCCAAGATGTGCAGTCGTGAATGTAATAATTTGACCTGCATACGACGGATCTGTGATTACTTCTTGGTAACCGGTCATGACAGTGTTGAAAACAACTTCGCCTGAAGCAATGCCGTCTTTGGGTTGATGTCCCAGAGACTCTCCCTCAAAGACTGAGCCATCCTCTAAGACAAGGGCCGCTGCGACTGGTGTCGTAAGAGAAGATGTCATCGCACTGCCTTTTCATTATCGACAACAAGTTCGCCATTAAAGACTGTGTACTTCACTTTTCCCCTGATCTTCATGCCGTGATACGGCGTGTTCTTACTCTTGCTCGCCATTTCGTCTCGAGACACGTTCCATGTGTCAGTACTCGACCACACAGAAATGTTGGCGACCTCACCTGCCGCAATAGGACGACCATGTCGATCTTGAATCCCAGCAATACGCGCAGGGTTCCAAGACAACAGCTCCACCAATCGCACGACTGAAATATCGAGGGCTGTATTGACAACCCCGAGTGCCGTTTCAAGGCCAAGCATTCCGGGTGGCGCACTATCAATGGGGACATCTTTTGTGTGCGCAGCGTGGGGCGCGTGGTCAGTAGCAATCGCGTCAATTGTCCCGTCGGCAACACCATCTTTGAGGGCTTGAATATCTGCGCTCGTTCTGAGCGGTGGATTCACCTTGAATACTGAGTCAAAACCCACCAACAAGGCATCCGTCAAGGCCAAGTGATGCGGAGTGACTTCGGCTGTCACTGGCAATCCGTCTGCCTTTGCACGCCGAACCAGTTCAACGCTTCCGGCCGTCGACAGATGCAAGAAGTGCATCGGTGCACCAGTCAAGCGCACGAGTTCTATGTCGCGATGTAGCATCAGTTCTTCTGCAATTGATGGCCACC
>JAEMRC010000060.1:2877-11132 GCA_016463545.1 Ilumatobacteraceae bacterium | reverse complement strand
GTAATCCATCAGACCAACGCACCGCTGACTACGTTCAAGGACGTTTCGGCTGATTTTTCTGTTTGCGTGTTGTTCACTTTGTTTTCCTGACATGTTCAGCATGGCGTCTGTTTCCTGAAACCTGGTTGCCGTATGTTCATAGAGGTTAGAACATTCACCTACAAAAAAGGAATCAAGAACATGAATCTGAAACGCAAAATTGCTTTCATAGCTGCAGTCGGAGTAGTTGCTCTCTCTGCCGGATCAAACCCCGTGCACGCTGGAACAACCATCGTTGGCGGTGGATCAACTTTTATGTCCAATATGACTGACATCTGTGCCTCTGGATACAACAACAACAAGCTGTCGAACACAAACACGGACGTCATTTCGTACACAGGTGTTGGCTCTGGTAGTGGCAAGAAGGGTTTCTCTCTTGTCGCAAATGCTGGCAAAGCCCCTGACTTTAACTTGTACAAATTTGCCGGGTCGGAGTCAGCGTATTCATCGTCTGAAGCCCCAACTGGATTTGTGTATGTTCCGCTCATTGGTGGACCAATCGGCATCGCATACAACCTCGCGACCGTCAAAGAGCCAATTAGTTTGTCATCAACAACGTTGGCAAAAATCTTTGCCGGAACCATCACAAAATGGAACGATGCCGCGATTGTCGCTGACAACACGGCAACAAGTGTTGTAACGCCTGCTGTCACGGCACCAGGAGTATCGCAAGTAACCAAAAGCGGTACAACTGCAAAAATTGTCAGGGGAGCCACAACTTCGACGATCACCATCACAGCCACAAAGGCAGCAGTAAGAGCTGGTCTCAAGAAGAGTCTGGTCGTTACTCGCTTGATCGGGACAAATATCAAAGTCGTTAAGACACTAAAAATGTCGGCAAAAGGTTCAGTTGTCGTGCCGAATGCAGTCGGAGCGTCCTACGGCGTTTCCCTGGGTGGGAAAACAATTGGCAATCTCACGCCAGACGTGGTTACTCCTGCTGTCACAACAGTGACAGGCAAGACCATCACGATGCCATCAACTGCAATCACTGTGACGTACCGCTCTAGTACTTCGGGTACCACCAACATGTTTATCAACTACCTCAACAAGGTAGAACCAGCAATTTGGACGAAGGCAACAAACGATACATGGGCCACTGCGTTCCCTACCACAGTTCCAACAGATGGAACTTTTCAAGGTGCAACGGGCAATGATGGTGTAACAAATTATGTCGCCACCAAAGATGGTGCCATTACATACGCTGAGGTGAGCTTCATTACCGAACGTGAGCTATACGCTGCCAAAATCAAAAATGCGTCAGGGATCTATGTTGCTCCAACTGTGGCAGCATCTGCAGATGGCTTAGCCAATGCCGAAATAGATGCCACTGGTCTTGTGACTCAGGATTACGTCACAAAAACAGCCACCGCGTATCCGATCAACGCAGTGGCATACGGAATTGCGGCAACCGCAGCGAGCACCAACAACACCGCAGTCAAGGGCTTCTTCAGCTACTACCTCAGTAGGTGTGCGCCTGCAAGCGCAGGAGCCGCTGGTTACACAGCACTGACGGGAGCATTCCTTGCGAAGTCTTTGGCTCAGGTTGCCAAAATCTCGGCTAGCTGATTCAGATATTGCAATACAAAAGGCCCGGTGCTTCGGCACCGGGCCTTTTTTGTGCACAGACATTGATTTGATCTGAATGACTGCGAGACTGTTGAGATGACAATGCAGCTAGAACCTCATACAGAAATCTCCACGATCGCTGGACGCGTGCAACGCACGCGAGATGCCTTTCGCGCTGGAGTCACGCGCCCGTTTGAATGGCGACGGACTCAACTGCAGGGCATGATCGCAATGCTGACCGAACACGAACAAGAGTTCCTTGATGCACTGCGTCACGACCTTGGTAAGCCCACTGTCGAAGGCTTCATAACAGATATTGCATTTGTGACGGGTGAGATCAAAATGATGATGAAGAACTTAAAAAAATGGAATGCTCCGATTCGGGTCTCATCACCGTTGGTGACAATGCCAGCAAAATCTCGTTTGATGCCCGAACCACTTGGCGTTGCACTGGTGATCGCCCCCTGGAACTATCCAGTGCAATTGTTGTTAGTGCCTGCAGCAGGAGCAGTTGCTGCCGGAAACGCAGTGGTGCTCAAGCCGTCTGAGGTTTCAACAGCAGTGTCTGCCTTGCTGGCCAAACTTGTACCGCAATATCTTGATTCAGAAGCCATCGCAATTGTCGAAGGTGGCGTGGCAGAAACAACTGAGTTACTGGCTCAGCAATACGATCATATTTTTTACACTGGTAACGGCACGGTGGGGCGAGTCGTGATGGCTGCTGCAGCACGACATCTCACTCCCGTCACGCTTGAACTGGGTGGTAAGAGCCCCGTCATCGTTGATGCATCGGCCAATGTTCGCGTTGCTGCTCGACGCATTGCGTGGGGAAAGTGGCTCAATGCGGGACAAACGTGTGTTGCACCCGATTATGTTCTGGTGCATGAGTCGATCCAGGGCAAACTGATCGCCGAATTGCAATCAGTACTGACTGATTTCTACGGAGCAGAACCTCATGACAGCAGCAGTTATGCCCGCATTGTCTCGGATCGCCATTTTGACCGCCTGCAGTCAATGATGACAAGTGGTACACCGGCAGTCGGGGGCGACTCCATCAAAGAAGATCGCTATATCTCGCCGACTGTTTTGACACAGGTTGATCCCGCGTCACAAGTTATGCGTGAGGAAATCTTTGGTCCGATTCTGCCAATTCTGCCGATGACCGATATCAATGAAGCAATCGAATTTGTCACAAGTCGGCCGCATCCGCTGGCGCTGTACGTCTTTGCTGAGGACAAAAAAGTCGTATCTGATGTGCTGGCACGCACCACGGCAGGTGGTGTCACGGTCAACGGAACCATCATGCACCTCACCAATCCAAAACTGCCTTTTGGTGGCGTTGGCGAAAGCGGCATGGGTGGGTATCACGGCAAGGCTGGTGTTCGCGTCTTTCAGCACCTCAAGCCAGTGCTCACTCGTGGCACCGCACTCGACCCATCCATTGCATACCCGCCCTATACCGCCCGCAAGTTGAAGCTTTTTCGCAAGGTGCTGTAGTAGTTTTGGTCTCTCATGAGTGACCAAATTGATACCCGAAATATGTGGCTAACGCCAGAAGAGATCGCCGGGGTGCGCAATCAAGTTCCCCTGATCTATATCGACGCGGTGCCAGTACGTGTAAATGCCGATGGCGTGGTCACTCATGTGGGCTTGCTTTTGCGTCAAGCAGCAGACGGCAGCATCAGTCGAATGGTGGTGTCTGGGCGCGTCATGCTGAATGAAAAAATCCGTGATGCGCTAATGAGACACCTCGAAAAAGACCTGGGGCCATTGGCTTTCCCTCGAATTCCGCCAGAGCCATCTCCGTTCACGGTGGTGGAATACTTTCAAGATCCATCCATCTCGGGGTACTACGACCCTCGACATCATGCGGTGAGCTTGGCCTTTGTCGTGCCCGTCACGGGGGAGTGCACGCCAACGCAACAAGCCCTTGACCTGGTGTGGTTCACGCCGCAACAAGCCGTCAGTGACGACGTACGCAAGGCCATGACGAGTGGCCATGATCGTCTGTTGCGAATCGCACTGGCGTCAGTGGGTCAACTTCCATAATTCAACTCAGCATCGTTGCTTGCGATGATGCTCATCTGCGCTACAGGAAGTCATCTACAATAATGGGGTGCACCAAAGTGACACACTTCCTCATTCTGCAGCAGCATTGAGGACAGCGCTTTTGGGTCGTACAACAGAGGCATTTTTTGCTCAAAGTTTGATGGGGCCTGCACCAACGCATGGCGCAGTTATCGAGGACATTTTGTGTCATGGTCATCACTTAGAGATTGTCTTTGACGACGGAATCGTCATGCACACACAGTTGCGTCGAAAAGGTTCGTGGAATTTATATCGTGTTGGCGAAAAATGGCACAAACGCAGAAGCAAAGCCGATGTCATAATTGAGACTGGTGAATGGGTGGCGGTGTGTTTTGATGCTGCTAGTGCAGAAACGTATCGATCTTTTGATCAACACCGACATCCGCGTGCTGGTCGGAGCGGTCCTGACATCAGTCGCCTTGATGCCGATCTACAAGAGTGCGCCAACCGAATAATGCATTACGACAATCTTGATGCAACTATTTCTGAAGCACTTCTTGATCAGCGAGTGATGCGCGGAGTCGGAAACGTTTTTCGTTGTGAAGTGTTATGGGCATGTGGTGTTCATCCATGGGCGCGTATTACCGACCTTCCGAAGTCATCAATTCTTGACATTGTGCTCACGGCAGCATCGCAAGTACGTGCCAATCTTGAATCTCCTGCCAGAGTGACAGCGCCACATGTGCAGGGTGGACTAGCGGTGTATGCACGCAACGGACATAAATGTTCTCGATGCGCAGACATCATTTCAATCTCTCGTATTAGTGCAGAAAAAAGACCGGTGTATTGGTGTCCAGGGTGTCAAATTGCAGGTGAGCCATTCCGCGAACTTGACAATTCAGACCCTATTGCTCGACTGATGGACCCTCATCCTGCAGCAGTCTTGTTTATGTCTGATTTTTTTCGTAACCGTGAGGCACCAGCGGGCCTATAACGATTAGGCATTGCCCATCACACGATCGACGATGATTTCTATCGCGACACGGTCACTGCGTTCTTTGGGTTGGCGATATCGCGATGCATATCCGAGCACTGCTGCACTGACGCGTTGTGGTTCTGAGGTTGCACTGACTGTTCCCTCAAGTGTGAGCCACCGGCCACCGTCTACTTGACTTACCGCTGCACGGCCGCCTCGGCGGGCATTGCGTACTTTTGTGCAATTGTCAAAAGTAATGATTCGCACAATGTGCTGTTGGGTGTCAAAACTAAATCCAACCGGAACGACGTGCGGTGATCCATCTGCTCGCAGAGTGGTGAGAGAGGCAAGATGTCGTTCTGACAAAAATGTCAGCATGGATGGGGTCAGATCAGAGGGCGTCATGTCATTGAAAGAGCATCAAGAAGATCAACTTTGGTGGCACGATGTGCAGGATATGCGGCGGCAATGACTCCGACAATGAATGAGAGGATCAGGATGACCACTGTTCCCGTTGTCGGAACTGTGAAGCGCTTGATTCCTTGATCTCTCAAAGAAAAGATGACGATCCACCCGAGTCCCAAGCCAAGCAAGATCCCCATTAAAGCTCCGAACAATGATGTGATGACACTTTCCCAGCGAACTGTTGTGCGCACCTGAGACTTTGTCATGCCAACTGCACGCAGTAAGCCAATCTCGCGCTGGCGTTCGTGCACCGAAAGCAAAAGAGTGATGATGATGCCGACGATTGCGATAATCACGGAGAGGAAAAGAAGACCGTAGATGAGACCCAGCAATTGATTGACTTGCGCCGCCTGCTTTTTGATGTACTCAGATTTGCTGAGTAATTCTCCGGTGCCATATTTTTTAATGGCGGCGTTGAGGGATGTTCGAAGGTCGGAGTCTTGTACACCATCTTTTTTAAGAATAAATATTGCAGTATCAAATCTACTTACAGTTGTTTCATCAAAAAGTTGTCGACTCACCGTGTAGTTGCCCGCAAGTTGATCGCGCACGTAGATTCCTTGAACTACAAGATTATAAAGTGATCCGTCAGACAATGTGACCGCAACAGTTGAACCACGAACCAGAGAGTTCTTGAGAGCAGCCTTCTGACTGACGAAGACACCATCTTTTGTCAGTGACGTGACGGGCGTGTCAATAAGACCAATATCAAAAATACCCTCGACGGTGAGTGGGTCGATCACGGTGACGAGTTTGCCCGTATCTTTTCCGGAGATAGAAATCTTGGCAACAGATACTCCCAGGCCTGAAGCACGTTGAACACCTGGGAGAGCGTTGATGTCGTCTGCAAGTGACGGACTAAAGCCTCCAAAAAAATTACTCTCAGCGGTGATACTGAAATCACCTGTGAACTGTTTTCCGAATGCATCGGAGATCTCAGCGCGGATTGTGGAGGCAAGGACTGTGACTGCCATTACTAATGCGACTCCGATCAAGACCGGTGCTGCGGTGCGAGAGGTGCGCTTGGGGTTTCTTGCCGCATTTTGGCGCGCCATTGCACCAGTAATGCCACGCAGACGTGCCGCCGGTCTGCCAATAAAAAGACTCACAGGACGAGCGACGGCTGGTCCTGCAATGAGAATCGCGATGAAGACTAATAAAATTGCCAGACCGAGCAAGGCATTGTCAGCGCCGAGGATAACTGCCAAAAGTATGCCGAATCCGCTGATGCCAAATGCAGACGCAATCAGAACTCTTCGAGTAATGGAGCCTGGCGTGTCAAGGGCGGTGCTTCGCATTGCAGCGAGTGGCGGAACTTTTCCGGCGCGTAGTGCTGGCAAGATTGCCGAGACAACTGTAACTATCATTCCAACTGTCAAGACCGTCACGATGGTTCGTTGCGCAAAAATTAGACTTCCGGGCGGAAGCGAAACACCAGTTACTCGCAGAACAGCGCTGAGACCTTGGGCTAAAAGTACTCCCGAAAAAAGGCCAACAATAGATCCGACGATTCCGACGGCAACCGCCTCAATGAGCATCGCTTGTGTGATTTGTCGTTTGCTGGCTCCGATGGCACGGAAGAGTGCGTTTTCTCTTTGGCGTTGTGCAGCCGTGATGGAGAACACATTGTAAATTACGAAGCAACCAACACCGAGAGCAATAAAAGAAAATATAGTGAGCAACGTCGAGAAAAATGATAGGCCTTCTCCGACATCACTCTGGATTTCTTGTGTGATCTGCGCCCCAGTCAGTGTCTCGATATTAAGAGTGGGCGGAAGAACGGCTGTAATCTTTGCAGCGAGCGCTTCGTCGCTGAGTGTTCCGTCGCTTTGCAACAACACGGCATCAATAAATCCGGCCTTTACTAAAAACTCTGACGCAGTCGTAATGTCAAAGAGCGCAAAAGTTGCGCCACCCGGGGATCGAGCCTGGCCGTGGCGTGCAATACCGACCAACGTAAAAGTACGACTTCCGCCTGCGGCAACAACCTTGACCGAATCTCCGATTGCAAATTTTGCTTTTTTTGCATTGACATCGTCCATTGCAAACTCAGTTGGCTTTGTTGGCAGGGCACCCTGAGAGATTGTCCACAATTCACCTTTATAGTCCGAGATAGATGCTCCAAAGGTTGGTGGACCAAAGCCGTCTTTACCGAGAGGCTGACCGTCTTTGCCAATAATTCGAGCAAATGCCTGGATGTTTCCGGCAGCACCGCTCACGCCAGGAATCTTGCGCACAAGGTCAACAGTAGAAATTGGAATCCGTTGCCGTTCTTCTTGTCCGAAGTCTGCATCAATGACTTGACTTGAACGAACATAACCATCTGTATTTTTATAAATGTCGGCAAATAATTGATCGAAGGTGGTGTTGAGTGTGTCTGAGAAAATATATGTTCCCGACAAGAATGCTGTGCCGAGCACAACGGCAATTGATGTCAAAAAGAGTCGCGTTTTTCGAGCAAGAACTCCCTTGAGAGCTATACGCAACATGAGTTAACTGCCGATACTTTTCATGCGGTCTAGTACTTTGACAGCGGTTGGCTCCAACATCTCGTCAACAATCTTTCCGTCTGCCAAGAAAATAATGCGATCTGCAAAGGCGGCTGACACGGGGTCGTGCGTGACCATAACGATTGTTTGTCCGAGTTCGTCAACAGCGCGGCGCATAAATGTCAGGATCTCAGTGCCGGTGGTGCTGTCAACGTTGCCTGTTGGCTCGTCAGCAAAGATAATTCGTGGTTGCGTGGCCAAGGCTCGGGCAACGGCAACTCGTTGTTGTTGTCCGCCTGAGAGTTCACTCGGACGATGCGAAAGGCGATCACTTAGGCCAACGGTATCGATGACTTTTTTTATCCACTCAGCGTCGCCGGTCTTATTGCCTAGCAATAAGGGCAGACGAATATTTTCTTCTGCACTTAAAGTAGGCACAAGATTGAATGCTTGAAAAATAAAGCCAACACGTTCGCGCCGCATCAATGTAAGTTCTTTATCGCTGAGCGTAGAGAGATCGACCCCGTCAATGAGTGCACTTCCGGAAGTGAGTTGGTCAAGCCCGGCAATGCAATGCATCAGTGTTGATTTACCGGATCCGCTTGGCCCCATAATGGCCGTGAATTGGCCAGAAACGAACTCGACGTTGACGTCATTCAGGGCAAAGATAGCTCCGTCGCCAGAGCCGT
>JAEMRC010000060.1:0-2867 GCA_016463545.1 Ilumatobacteraceae bacterium | reverse complement strand
GCCGTAGGACTTCACCGCATGCGATGTGGCTGCAGCAATGGCCGTGTTTATATGGGGGGAACTCACAGCGCCATTCTAGGTTTCTTATCTAAAAAATAGTCAAGAAACCAGGGGTGTGACTGATTACTTGTTGGGCTGTGCGAGCACCCGAAGGTATGGCTTGACGGTCTTCCATCCTTGAGGGAACAATTGCTTGGCCTCATCATCTGTTACGGCTGCGCCGATGATGACGTCACCGCCATCTTTCCAGTTTGCTGGTGTTGCCACTTTGAACTTGGCCGTGAGTTGCAATGAGTCAATGACTCGCAAGATCTCGTCAAAGTTGCGACCGGTCGATGCAGGGTAGGTGAGTGTGAGTTTGACTTTTTTATCTGGTCCGATAACAAATACCGAACGCACAGTCATTGTGTCGCTTGCATTTGGATGAATCATGTCGTAGAGATTGCTGACGGCGCGATCTGGATCGCCGATCATCGGGAAGTTCACGGGAGTTCCCTGGGTCTCGGCGATATCGGCTTCCCACTTGACATGTGAGTCCACTGGGTCGACCGAGAGTCCGATGACTTTGACATTGCGCTTGTCGAACTCTGGCTTGATCTTTGCAACGTAGCCAAGTTCGGTGGTGCAGACCGGCGTGAAATCTTTAGGGTGACTAAAGAGCACTCCCCATGAGTCTCCAAGCCAATCATGAAAAGTCACTGAACCTTGTGTGGTGTCAGCCGTAAAATCAGGGGCAGTATCTCCGAGTCGAACAGTCATGATGTCTCCTTGCATAGTGTGAATTTCTTCAACAGATGTCCTAAGGATACGGGCGAATTCGTCAATCCCGACCTAATAGGTCGGCTTTTGTCTCTCAGCGTTCATCGGGAGCTCAGGAACTAACCTATATATATGGCTCAGGCGAACGGCATCATTATGGACGGCAAAGTGGTGCGAGACGCCCTCCTTGCGGGGCTCAAGGATCGAATTGACGCTGCTGGAGGGCCTGGGATTACGTTGGCGACAGTCTTGGTGGGAGACGATGCCCCGAGTCGCACATATGTGGGGAGCAAACACAAGCAGGCGCAGTCAGTTGGAATGAAATCAGTGGGGGTCGATATGCCTGCCACGGCCACACAAGCCGAGGTGGAGTCGGCTGTGAAAAAACTTGTCGACGATGCCACAGTGCATGGCATTTTGGTGCAGATTCCGTTGCCAGCGCATCTCAACGAAGAAGCGGTGCTTGATCTTATTCCTGCAGTAAAAGATGTTGATGGTCTGACGACCGCTTCGCTCGGGCGTCTTGTGCGTGGTCTTGATGGCCATGTCGGATGCACTCCGCTCGGCGTCATGAGATTGCTTGAGTATTACGGCATCACAACATCAGGAAAACGTGCAGTTGTTGTGGGACGCTCAACGCTTGTGGGGTATCCGCTGTCAATCTTGCTTGCACGAAAAGGTATTGACTGCACGGTCACACTCGCTCATTCACGCACACCAAATTTGGCAGCAGTGTGTCGTGAAGCAGATATTTTAATTTCAGCAACCGGAATGGCGCGCAGCATTACAGCAGAGTTTGTGCGGCCCGGTGCATGTGTCATTGATGTCGGTATCTCTCGCACTGAAAGCGGAATCGTGGGCGATGTGGACTTTGATTCAGTGAAAGGCATTGCCTCAGCAATTACGCCGATGCCAGGTGGAACAGGCGTGATGACCGTGGCATGTCTATTAGAAAATACGCTCAGTGCTGCCCGTATGCAAGGTGTTGCGGTCTAGCAATTACTGACGTCTAAATATCTGCCGACCAATCGGCAAGATAGCCGGAAGTTCACGCATAAGTACGTCATATCCGGGGCGACGTTGCACGGAACGTTTGTCCATCATCGGAACAGATGCTGTTCGCAAAAGTACGGTCATCGTGACAGGCCCGACGAGTGTCCACCACCACGCAGATGGATGACCAGCAACACCAAAGCACCACATTCCCCACCAGGCACATAGTTCTCCGAAATAATTTGGGTGGCGCGAGAGCGACCATAATCCGGTGCGACATGGCAACGTTGACGCAGTGCGATGGGCACGTAGTTGTGCATCGGCAATAAGTTCAATAGCTGCACCACCAATAATCAGAACAACAGCGACAGCATCAAGAACACTAATTTCGTTAGTTCCCAGTGTTAACGCGGCGTATAAACCGATGCAGGCAGTCCACACTTGAAGTGTGGGGAATACATGAACAACTGTCAAATTAATCGCCCACCACGGTAAGCCCGTCTCCTCTTTCATCTGGGTGTAGCGCCAGTCCTCATGCTTAAATCCTGGCCAATTACGCGCCCAGTTTGACGTGAGACGAAGTCCCCAGATTGCAACACAGATGAGCACTAATGCCACCCGTATGCCAGGAACATCTGTGCCCCGCACCGCGAATCCCCATGCAATCAGTATTGGTGCAGTGCTCCAATACGCGTCATACAGACTGCCGTTATGCACGGCGCATGACAGCGCAAAAATAATTGCCGTAGTGACACAGTCGACGACCAATGTGGCAACGAGCGGATGCCAATCGTCAAACAGTGGAAATATCGCAACTGCGACGCCAATTAAGAGGGTGTACACCCCTGCGACGACCACCAATGCCCGATTATGTGATAGCTCTTGAATTCCCATGGCTTGATGTTAGTAAAGATGATGCTTGGTTTAGAATGATGGGATGATTCGAAGGTTGGTTGCCGCCTGTGCAATTTTGCTCACAGTAGCCCTACAACCAGTCGTCACCCAGGCTTCAATATCGTCTGACCAGAGCCAGAGCGGTCGCTATATTGTTCGGCTGGCCGACGAAATCAATCCAATAGATTTTTTGGCTACACGCGGGAGCAGTATCTCTGATC
>JAEMRC010000059.1:10798-11620 GCA_016463545.1 Ilumatobacteraceae bacterium | reverse complement strand
GTGAACTACTCGTCAACTACCGTTGAATTATTCGCCTGCAACAGCGACTGCAACACGGTTTTTATACCAGCCACATGTTGGGCAAACGGTGTGAGGAATCTTGGCAACGCCACAACGAGGGCATGTGCTGCGAGCAGGTGCGTCGAGACGCCAGTTACTTGCACGACGGGCGCGAGTTTTGCGTTTTGAGGTTTTTCTTTTGGGAACGGCCACGGTGGTCTTCCTTAATTAGTGCGGGACTTACGAACCACATGATGTGAACGGGACTTGCGTCCCTCTGGAGCCTTGATGTTATCGGGATGAGACAATTACTGACGCTTCTCAGGAATCTTTGGTCAAGTTCTCCCTCAGGGTGTCCAAAACCGCCCAACGAGGGTCTGCCACGTCAGTAGTGCATGAGCAGGATGCCTCTGACAGGTCGGCCCCACATTGACCGCAAAGCCCAGGGCAATCGTCGCGGCATGTAGGCGCCAGCGGAACAGCAAGCAAGATGTTCTCTCGAACCATGGGCAAAAGCGATACTTGGTCTTGTTCGATCGCAAAGGCATCTGGGTCTTCAATAACCAATTGATACATTTCGGAAAACTCAACCGTGAGCGCTGTCTCGATGGACTTCAGACACCGCCTGCACGTGCCGTGCCACTGGGCTTGCGCGTTACCCGACACGGCGACCCCATTGGCGAGTGACTCAAGATGCACCGACACGGGAACCGCCACATCGGTTATGCGCTCGTCAGCAAAATCAAAGTCCGCGACCGCAATTACTACTTCGATGTCCTTGATTGTTCCGGGACGCCGCAGAAGTTCAACAATATTTACGAG
>JAEMRC010000059.1:0-10788 GCA_016463545.1 Ilumatobacteraceae bacterium | reverse complement strand
GCGGGTTCTGCTTGCTCAGGAGTATTTTGAATTCCAATAGTCAATCGTTGGCGACCATTGGCGACCGTCTTGGTGAGACGGTCTAGCAAAATTTCAAAACTTCCTAAACGCTGGTCAAGAAAGTCTTCCGTCTCATTGCGCTGGCGCCGTGACTCTGCATCTGCGGCATCGATCACTTGTTGAGCACGAGCCTCTGCTGCACGCACAACTTCGGTTCGCTGCACCAAGCGCTCTGCTTGTTGACGAGCAGCGCCAAGTAGTTCGTCTGCTTCTCGCTTTGTTTTTTCTAGAAACTCTTCGCGCTCCTTGAGCATCCAGCGGGCCTGACGGATTTCTTCAGGCAGACGACTGAGAGCATCTTCGAGTAACTCGATAATTTCGTCGCGATCTAATCGCGGAGTGCTCGACAATGGCATATTCGGAGCAGTGACGATGACGTCCATAGTGCGTCGCAAGAGAATCTCGCTATCGCCCAGTCGAGCCTGCGCTTGCACGGGCTGAGGAAATGTTGCATCAACAGAATCTTCAAAATTGTCGTCTCTCATTTTTTACTCCGTTGGGGATATGTATTGCGCAGAACAGTTGCGACCGCACCTGGCACCATTGCTGACGTATCGCCACCATAGTGAGCGATCTCACGAATAAAACGACTGCTAATAAAACCAAACGCAGGCGAACAGGGCACATAGACCGTTCGCACCCCAGACACCGTGAAATTAGTTTGGGCCATCTGTTGTTCGACCTCAAAATCAGACATCGTGCGCAAACCTTTGACGATGCAGAGCGCCTGACACGAAATTGCTGCATCAACTGCGAGTCCAGCAAATGATCGCACCGTCACTGAACTGAGATGACTCACCGAAGACTCGATCATGGCAATTCGCTGTTCAACGCTGAAACTGGCAGAAGATTTCTCAGGATTGTGCATCACCCCGATGATGACCTCACCAAATAATTTTGTTGCCTGATCAACCACGTCCAGATGCCCCAAATGGAACGGATCAAAACTTCCGGGATATAAAACGACACTCATACGCCATTTACCGTACCTGTTATGGCAGGTGTGCGGCACAAAAATGTCACGACTGTGCGTCCGTAACGGCGTTCCCGAGTGGCTTCCCAGCCCTCTGGGGCAACAATGGCACGGTTTGACTCGGCCACCACAATGGGTGCGCAAATGCCAGCGAGCAAGCGATCCCACTGGTCAAAGTCATATGGTGGGTCAGCAATGACGACATCTGCCTCGAGTCCATGTGCCCCTTGGGTGCCGGCATCCATCGCCAACACCGTGCACAACTGCGCCGCCCCCATCTCTTGGATGTTGCGTCGAAGCACCACAAGTGCTTCACGATCATTCTCAACAAAAGTGCAGGATGCCGCGCCTCGCGACAAAGCCTCGAGCCCCATCGCCCCCGTGCCTGCAAAAAGGTCGAGAATTTTTGCATCCCTCACCACTCCAGAACTGTTGAGTGCATTGAAAACTGCCTGTCGCACCTTGTCAGTGGTTGGTCGTGTCGCCTCTGATTGGGGTGATTCAATTCGTCGTCCTCGCCAGTCACCCGCTACCACTCGCATACAGAGCAGACTACGTCGGTGATTAGTCCTCAAGAGTCCATCATCTGCATTGACTGTGGCGGACCGTGCCATTTGCTCACCCATCCCCCTGAAGATGGCGTCTGGGAGGTGGATGACGTGGTCTCCTACCGCTGCCGTGACTGTCGCGATATCTGGTACCTGCCACTGACCGAGGAAGATACCGACACTGGACCCCAACCCGATATGCCGTCTCTGTAAACCGTGCTCTGTAAACCGTGACGTCGCTAACTCTTGAAAAGAAATTCGATTTCTTCTTCGGTGAGAAGTAATTCCAGTTCATCACGCAAGGTGGTGTGTGATGTCAAGAGTGGATCTGCATCGACAATTTCAAAGGCGGCGGCGCGCGCCAGTTCAATCAAATCTCGGTCGCGACGTAGCGAAGCCAAGTTGAGATCACTGCGACCCTTTTGCCGTGTGTCTTTGATCGCTCCTTCTCCGCGCAAGTCGAGATCAATTTCGGCAAGTTCAAATCCGTCCGTTGTTGCCACCAGTGCCTGCACGCGCGGACCTGGCTCTTCGGCAGATGTCACCAGATAGCACTCGGATGAAATAGCACCCCGTCCAACGCGTCCACGCAATTGATGCAACTGCGCAATACCAAAACGGTCCGCGTCAAGAATCACCATTGCTGTTGCATTGGGAACATCGACGCCAACCTCAATCACGGTGGTTGCAACCAAGACATCTATCTTTTGGGCGCGAAATGCATTCATTGTTGTTTCTTTTTCAGAAGATGACATGCGTCCGTGCAGTAATCCGACAACCACAGATTTAAGTTCACCTGCTTGAAGATCGTGAAATGTTTTTTCTGCCGAAGCAACTTCAAGTTTTTCACTTTCGTCTATCAACGGGCACACAACATACGCCTGCTGTCCTTCGGCAAGACGTTTGCGAATCTCGTCCCACATCATCTTTTCTGATTCGGCACCATTAACCCAACGTGTTGCGATTGGCGTGCGACCCGGCGGAAGTTCGTCGAGCACGCTGACATCAAGATCTCCGTAGACGGTAAGCGCCGCCGTGCGCGGAATCGGCGTAGCCGTCATTGTTAATACGTCTGGCATTGAACCATTGGGGTTGTTAATAGCCTTGTCGCGCAAAGCGGCACGTTGTTCTACGCCGAAGCGATGCTGTTCGTCAATCACGATGACTCCAAGACGAGAGAACACGACAGACTCCTGAATCAGCGCATGCGTGCCAATCAAGATGTCAATCGTGCCATCGGCTACACCCGTCAGTATCTTGCGTCTCGCTTCGCCTGTCACTCGACTCGTGAGCAACTCCACGCACAAAGGACGATCACCGAACAGATTTGTATCATCAGGAATCTGGAGTCCATCCAGAAGTTGTCTAATGCTGCTGGCATGTTGTTCGGCTAATACTTCTGTTGGTGCCATGATTGCAGCCTGATGGCCTCCCTGCACAGAACACAGCATGGTCTGCACCGCAACGATGGTCTTGCCACTTCCGACATCGCCTTGCAATAGTCGATGCATCGGACGCGCCAACACAAGATCTTCGCTGATCTCACGAATGACACGTGTTTGCGCACCAGTCAATGGAAAGGGCAGCGAACTCGTAAAACGATCAATCAATGACCCTGAGATTCGATGCTGAAAACCGCGCAATTCGCGTTCGAGTGCGCGTTTGCGAGCAACAAGCACCATCTGCAAACGGAAAACTTCGTCAAAAGCCAAGCGCCGACGTGCTGCATCGCGAGCCACAAAAGATTCAGGCATGTGAATGTCTCGAAATGCGGTACTGCGCCCAACAAGACCAAGGCGCGTAATGACGGTCTCGGGAAGTGTTTCGGCAAAACCGCGAGCAACGCAGCGATTGAGCGACTCTTCAACCCATGCCGCAATGTGCCAAGTAAAAATGCGAACCTTTTCACTCTGGGCATAGATCGGCACAATCTTGCCCGTGCGATCACCGATCAGATCAACAATCGGATTCGTCATTTGCAAATATCCGTTGCGCATCTCTGGTTTTCCAAATACCGAGACTTGCATCCCTGGCTCAAGTTGCTTCGCACGCCATGGTTGATTAAAAAAAGTGACAGACAATTTGCCCGAACCATCTCCGGTGCTGACATTCACCATCATTTTTTTGGTCTTGGTTCGCACGCTTCGCACATTGATCACCTTGACAAGCACTAATGAATCGACGCCAACTTCTATGTCTGAAATACGCGCCTCATTTGTGCGGTCAATCCAGCGACGCGGATATGTCTGCAAAAGGTCTAAGACCGAACTAATCTCAAGCGTCTCGAGAGCGTCTTTGCGCTTTGGGCCGACATCCTTGAGTATTTCAACCCCAAGGCCCTGTAGATCGCCCAGCGTGAGTGGCTTCGTGCTATTCAACGCCAAATAAATACGGGTAGAGCGGCTGGTCGCCGTGATGCACTTCTACTGTGATGTCGGGATGCTGTTGCGAGACCCATGTCGTGATGTGCTCTGTCTGCGTTGTGCTTGCATCGATGCCCGTAATAATGGTGAGCAACTCACCACCATCAGAAATAAGTTGCCCCAAAAGAGCCGTTGCTGCACCTGTCAACGAACCGCTCACCGCCACTATTCCGTCACCGCGCACAAGACCGATCCAATCCCCAACTGTCACAGCCCCGACGTCACTTGAAGTATCGCGAACGGCCTGAGTGATTTCACCAGTAGCGACTGAGTGAGCAGCGCTTGTCATATTGCGCGCATTTGTCTCTGCTGACACCTCTGGGTCATACGACACTAAGGCGGCAAGTGCCTCGGGCATAGAGCACGTGGGCACCACTCGAACATCTTTTGTTGTCAACGCATCAATTTGATTTGCCACGGGAATAATGTTTTTGTTGTTCGGCAAGATCACGACTTGCGTCGCATTCATGTGCTCAACGGCATCAAGAAGTTCTTGGGTTGACGGATTGAGTGTTTGCCCACCCGTAACAACGCCTTGCACTCCGAGTTGTCCAAATAATTCAGCGAGCCCATCGCCGCTCGCAATTGCCACCACGGCGCAAGTTACCGGTGGGAGCGCACTTTGTGAATGGTGTTTGTGTGCAACGCCGCCCAATGTCGCCTCACGTGCCTCATGCTCTTCGGCAACTTCTTCAAACAGATCGGTCACTCGAATCTCGCGAGGGCGACCCCCCAACAGCAGGGGCACTTCTATGGCTGCTCCGATGTCATTGGTGTGAACATGGCAGTTGTACAGACCCTCGCCACCCACAACAACAATGGAGTCGCCGATCTCGCCCCACGCCAGTTTGAAATCTCGGCATTTGGAATCATCGAGGTCAAGAAAAAACATGACTTCATATCGCAACTCACTCACGTCAATCTCTCCAGTTGACGAAGCTCGATGTGTAATGCGCTCTAATTGCTCAGCGGTTGGTCCGTCAATGTCTTCGGGTTCAGGAAGTGGTTCGCCATCAACGACGTAAATCGCCGAATCAAGCAACAATAAAAATCCAGCGCCTCCGGCATCGACAACGCCTGCCTCTTTGAGAACGGGCAACTGTTCAGGAGTGTTAGCCAGTGCAACTCGACCAGCGACGCGTGCTGTTCGCAACATGGCAGACAATGTGGCGCCTTGCAATGCTGCTGCTGCCGCCGCATCTGCGGATTCTCGAACAACGGTAAGAATTGTTCCTTCAATTGGTTTGAGAACTGCGTCGTATGCCGCAACGGATGCCTTCTTCAATGCGTCTGCAACATTGGTCGCCGACGCACGTTGATCTTTGACCTCTGCCAGAGTCGACGCCAACCCACGCAGGATTTGACTCAAGATGACCCCGCTGTTGCCGCGCGCACCCATCAGCGAGCCGTGACTAATGGCATGACATGTGGACTCCATCCCGCGATCTGCCGTTTCTAATTCAGCCACCACGGCATCGAGCGTGCGAGCCATATTTGTGCCGGTATCGCCATCGGGCACGGGATAAACATTGAGGCGATTGATCGCTGTGGCGTGCGCTTTCATGGTGTCGCGAAATGCGATGACGGTCTGGCGCAGGTCATCAGCCCCAAGTTGCTCTAAAATAGGCACGTCGTCATCGTATCTAGTGCGGAGTTGGGGTCGCTTCATGTTCGCTGGTAGTTTTATGGGACGCCTGGGGTGCCTTTGGCACCTCCGACAAGATGTCCCCAGATAATTCAACAAAGTTAGGTATCACTATGGCTGCAGTATGCGAAGTTTGTGGCAAAGGCCCTTCATGGGGCATGTCCGTATCACACTCCCACGTGCGCACAAAGCGCCGCTGGAATCCAAACATTCAACGCGTTCGTGCCATTGTCAAAGGCACACCTAAGCGTTTGTACGTATGCACCGCGTGCATCAAGTCTGGCAAAGTCGTCAAGTCCGGTCGATAGTCGCAATGCAAGGCGTGATCAAGGCCTACGACCCAGTCAGCGGCAACGGTGTCGTCATGCGCGACACAGATCTCTCAGAGTACGAGCTTGCAGCAAACGCACTAGAAGGCTCTATCTTTCGCATGTTGCGACAAGGTCAACGAGTTGTGTTTAGTCTTGACGCATCTGGCCATGCCACAACATTGCGTCTTGGTTCAGAAATAGATATGGCAACACCCGGTTCCTGAAAAGTTTCTTTTCTAGACTTCTACCCAACATCCCCCACTTTTTGAGGTTCCCATGAGCGCAACAACATCAAACGCACGACTGCAAAAATGGGTTAGTGATTGGGCCGCTATTTTGGAACCCACTGACATCTACTGGTGCGATGGGTCGGCCCAAGAATACGATCGCTTGTGTGGCGAACTTGTTTCTGCCGGAACTTTTACAAAACTTGACGAAGCAAAGCGCCCAAATAGCTACTGGGCACACAGCGATCCAGGTGACGTCGCTCGCGTCGAAGACCGTACATATATTTGTTCGGCCAAAAAAGAAGACGCTGGCCCCACAAATAACTGGCGTGAACCAGCAGAGATGCGTGCCGAACTGACCGCGTTATACACCGGCTCAATGAAAGGACGAACAATGTATGTCGTTCCTTTTTCAATGGGACCACTCGGATCTCCTATCGCCCACATCGGTGTGCAGCTCACGGACTCTGCCTATGTTGCAGTCAACATGCGCATAATGACGCGCATGGGGCAAGGTGCGCTCGATGTACTCGGCAATAACGACTGGGTGCCGTGCTTGCATTCTGTCGGAAGTCCACTTCAGCCGGGACAAGCCGATTCATCGTGGCCGTGCAACCCGGACAATAAATACATCGTGCACTTCCCTGACACTCGAGAGATTTGGAGCTATGGCTCCGGATACGGTGGCAACGCCTTGCTCGGCAAAAAATGTTTCGCGTTGCGAATTGCATCTGTAATGGCTCGCGACAATGGTTGGCTCGCCGAACACATGCTGATCCTTAAGCTCACAAACCCACAGGGCGAATTCAAATACATCGCTGCAGCATTTCCGTCTGCTTGTGGCAAGACAAACTTGGCGATGTTGGTTCCCACAATTGCAGGATGGAAAGCCGAGACAATCGGTGATGACATCTGCTGGATGAAATTTGGAGCCGATGGTCGTCTCTATGCGATCAATCCTGAAGCCGGATTCTTTGGTGTCGCACCCGGAACTGGCTATGACACCAATGCCAATGCAATGGAGACCCTCTGGGGAAACAGCATTTACACAAATACGGCTCTGACGCCTGACGGGGATGTGTGGTGGGAAGGAATGAGCGCAAGTCCACCAGCACGCGCCACCGACTGGAAAGGAAACACATGGACTCCAGAGACACAGACACCAGCAGCGCATCCAAATGCTCGCTTTACAGCTCCTGCGAGTCAGTGTCCATCGATTGCGCCTGAATGGCAAGATCCTGCAGGTGTTCCAATCTCGGCGATTTTGTTTGGCGGTCGACGTCGAACAACAGTGCCTCTCGTGACACAAGCATTCAACTGGCAGCACGGTGTGTTCTTGGGCTCAATCATGGCGTCTGAAACAACTGCGGCTCAAGCAGGTGCTGTCGGAAACTTGCGTTTTGATCCGATGGCAATGTTGCCGTTCTGCGGCTACAACATGGGTGACTACTTCAAACATTGGCTCGAGGTCGGAACAAAGACAACGGCCGAGAACTTGCCTCAAATCTTTTTCGTTAATTGGTTCCGTCGTGACGAAGATGGTCGCTTCTTGTGGCCGGGCTACGGCGAGAATAGTCGCGTTCTGAAATGGATCTTTGAGCGCATCACCGGAACCGCCAAGGCTACAAAGACTGCGATTGGACATTTGCCGCTCACCACGGACATTGACACAAGTGGTCTGGCTGTTGATGAAGCAGATCTCAAAGCACTTTTGTCAGTTGACATTGACGGATGGAAAGACGCGCTCCCACAAATTCGTGACCACTACGCAAGTTTCGGAACTACCCTTCCGACTCAACTCACTTCATCATTGAAAGAGCTTGAAACTTCACTCAATTCGTGAGTCTGAACTCAACCTACGAGCATTGCGCGGATTGAGAGTCCCATCAGAAAAAGTCCGCCAAAGCCGTACAACAAATAGACTTTTTTCTTGAGTTGTGCTCTGTATGAATAGATGATGGCGACAACAATGATCGCGACAAAACCGTAGAACGCATGAAACTGCGGGAATTCCAGTTTGTAGCGATTCACCAACGCAACACCCATGGCGACCTGTACAAATATTGCAACCTGAACGGCTGCCGTAAACCACCAGAGCGCACGACTGCGCAATTGTGGCAACTTGTGTGCGCCTAGCGCCCATATTCCGGCCAGGGCATTGCCAAAGATGACAACCCACGTCCATGACTTGTGGAGATCGACAAGCATGAGGCTGAGCATCATGACAATCTACCGAATCAGGGTGTCTGCTTCAGCACCATAATCAACAAGTGACAAGCGACCGTCATCACTTCTGTGAATCGTAGTGATTGAGCAATTATCGAAACTGCGAATCAGAACCCGATCGTCTTCAAGAATTGACCCGACAACGGCGTTGATCGCGATGAAGTGGCTAAAAACCACGGTGTCAGCAGTGCACGTTGAAAGAAACGCCACCATGTCGTCGCGATATGAGATGTATCGCTGACCCAATTCAGTCCATGTCTGTGTCATTGCGGCTCGCAACCATGTAACGCGATCTTTTAGTTCAACGCCCTCTGGGGAAAGAATCTCGGCCACACGTTGCTCGATTGCAATACTTGTGTTCAAGAGCGCAGCGGTTGGTGCCGCAGTTTCTTGGCATCGCAGCAGCGGACTCGACACGATCTGTGCTGGAGCATATTTAAACAATGTCAGGCTTGCTTGTTCGGCTTGAGCACGACCCAATTCATCAAGTCCTGGATTGGGGTCAACGTCCCAACCAGCAGCAGCACGACCATGTCGAACTAAATACAACTTGTTCATTCAAAGATCCATCCGTCGCGCAATGGTTCGTTACTGGCTGGGTCGATAAACCACTCAGTTCCAAAGGCCATTGCAAATTGTTCTTCCCCCATTTTCAAAAAAAATCCGGAGTCACCGAGTTGACTTGCATGACATGCCATTGCCGCTCTCTTCTTGGCGGCGTACGCCATCACGTCAACACGCAAGTTGATCTCGTCTTCTGTACTGCCCATCGGGTTTCCGTCGTCCGCGGGACCATCCGGATCAAAACCCTCATCATCAGTACTAAATGCACCCATCTTGCGCGCGTAGTCCATCAGTGCGCGCATACGGTCACGATTCATTGTTCCTTCTAACACGCGCACGTTGGTTGCTAGTTCTGCAGCACGATGTCCGACATGGTGCACTTGGATGTGGTCTGGATGACCATAGCCACCGTGCCAGTCATAGGTGGTGAGAAGATCTACATTTTCTGTTCGTAATATTTGGGCAAGTTTTTCGGCTGCTTCATCGATCGGTGCATTCATGAACGCATTCTGATGAGAGTTCTGCTCCCATCCGGTCATTCCGCTATCTGCGTAACCAAGCCACAGAACCGTATCGATTCCAAGTACTGCTGCCGAAGCTTCGGTTTCTTTTTTACGGCGGTCCATCAAGGTTTCGCCATCGGCGAGGTCAGAAGGAATTTCGCCATGATCACCATTTGTTGCGACAACTAATACGACTCGATGTCCTTGTTCTGCAGCGCGGGCAATTGTGCCGCCTGTACCGATGCATTCATCATCGGGATGTGCATGAAAACAAAGAAGCGTCGACATTCTTAGGCTTGCTTTATGGCGCCAGATGCAATCAGAGACTCGACATCACCAATGCCCCACGCAGTAAGCACTTCTGATGTGTGCTGGCCTGGGTGTGCGGGAGGTTGATCGAGTGAAGTCTTGGTGCGTGAGAAACGAGGCGCTGGTGCTGGTTGCATCACGCCGTGAGACTCGACAAATGTGTTGCGTTCTTTGTTATGCGGATGCTGGGCTGCTTCGCTCATCGTCAACACAGGAGCAAAGCACACATCAGTTGCTTCCATAATGGCGCACCATTCTGCTTGAGTTTTTGTCGCAAATACCGCAGTCACTTTGGGTTTGAGCGACGACCATTTTGTACGGTCCATATGCGATGCAAATTCAGGATCAGCATCAAGGCCAGTGAGACGCAATAATTCTGCATAGAACTGTGGCTCAATAGAGCCGACGCTGATGAACTTGTCATCTTTGCAGCGGTAGGCATCATAAAAATGTGCCCCTGTGTCGAGCAAGTTCGTTCCGGGATTGTTTTCGTCATGCATCCCGATGCTCTTAAATGCCCAAAACATCGTCATTAGTACGGCTGCCCCATCCACCATGGCCGTATCAACAACTTGACCCTTGCCAGATTTTTGAGCCTCGAGTAGTGCGCACACGACACCGTATGCAAGAAACATTCCGCCACCGCCGAAGTCCCCCACCATGTTGAGCGGTGGCAATGGAGTTTGGCCTGGTCGAGCAAAATGTGCCAAGGCTCCTGCAAGAGAGATGTAGTTGATGTCGTGACCAGCCGCCTGGCCATACATTCCTTCTTGACCCCAACCAGTCATACGCCCAAAGACCAACTTGGGATTGCGCGCAAGACAAACGTCAGGGCCAATACCAAGTCGCTCCATGACCCCTGGACGGAAACCTTCAATGACCGCATCAGCTTTTTCGATGAGTTGCAGAAGTGTTTCTACACCTTGGGGATTTTTCAAATCAATTGCAATGTTTTTGCGGCCCCGTTGCAAGAGATCAAAGAAAGGGGCCTCAGGTGCA
>JAEMRC010000154.1 GCA_016463545.1 Ilumatobacteraceae bacterium | reverse complement strand
CACTAGAGGGAGCAAAGGCTTACGCCGAAAAACGCAAACCAAAGTGGCAAGGTCGTTAACTGGATACGACGCAACTGTGCAACGCATCAAGTAAACGTTCTGCACGCCCATCATTGTTTTCTGATCTGAATTCGCCCATCGCATACGAAAAACTCGTGCGCAAACTTGGCCAAGCTCCATGAGTTGATCCACCAGCGCCAGTATGACCGAATGCGTCGGCAGGTTTACCTAAACAAGATGGATTCGGATTCAATTCAAACCCAACACCAAACCGTAGAAATCGCCCACCAAGCGGATCATTACCCTCTGATCTCTGACGACAAGCCAACTCAATCGTCTCAGATTTCAACAATCTCACACCATCAAGTTCTCCACCGTTCGCAAGCATTGCATAAAGTCGCGACATCGCAAATGCACTCGCAACTCCTCCACCACCTGGCAACTCAATTTTTGCAAAGTCTGCAGTACCACGCTCAGCAGGAATCATTCCGTAAACATATCCAAGTCGAATATCGGGTTTTGACCCTGGCAAAAACGCAGAATACGAATAATCATCAGATCGCGTAGTCTGAGCAATTCTCGCTACGGCGTCATCTGGAGCGCCAATATAAAGATCAAGTTTTAATGGTCTTGCAATTTCCTCTCGCACGAATTTGCCGATACTTCGTCCATCGGTGCGTCGAACCAACTCTCCCGCAATCCAACCAAACGTCATTGCGTGATAAGACGGAAAGCCAACTGCAACAAATGGATGTTGCTTGGCAACAAGGCTTGCCATAAATATTGGATCAGAAAGATCCGCCAGTGAAATCTCGCGCTCAAGCCCCGGCACGCCAGCGTTATGTGCCAGTGCGTCGCCTATCAGCACGTGCCCCTTACCGCCTTCGGCGAACTCAGGCCATAAAGTTTCAATCGAAGAATCAAGATTGATTAACCCGCGTTCAACACACATCATTACTGCGACGGCACAAATACCCTTTGTTCCTGACGCAATCACACACAGCGTGTCATCAATCCACGGCGATGAGTCAGATTTGCTGCCACCCCAGATATCGACAACTTGTATCCCATCAACAACTGCGGCGAACGAAGCCCCAGGCTTATCAGCGTTATGAATTGAGTCGAATATTTTGGCTACTGACTCAAAACCGTGAGACTCCAATCGAGATCTAGCTATGCGCATGTCACTTCATTGAGCGCACGATACTTGGTGTGGCTGAAATCAATCGCTGCGTATATTCCTGTTGTGGATTATCAATTATCGCTTCAGTTAGACCGTACTCAACAATTTTACCTTCGGACATCACTGCAACTTCATCAGCAAAACTTCGCACTAGTGGCAAGTTATGAGTGATGAACAGAATCGCTAAACCAAGATTATTTCGTAGGTCAGACAACAGATCAACAACCGATGCTTGAACCAACACGTCGAGCGCACTCGTGACTTCATCGCAAATCAAAAGTTCTGGCTTGCTTATTAGTGCTCGCGCAATCGCAACACGCTGACGCTCCCCACCCGAAAGTTGGTCGGGATATTTACTTGCATAAGCGGAAGGCAGTGAAACTTGATCCAAGACCGTGGCTAGTTGTTTATCTATGTCGGACGCGAACTTGCCAGAGATCTCTAGTGGTCGAATAATTGAATCGCCAACGGTTCGACGCGGGTTTAGCGAACCATATGGATTCTGAAATATGTATTGAATCCCTAAACGCTGATCGATCTGTCGCTGACGCGAAGCTTTGGCAATCTCTTGACCTTCAAATAAAATTGTTCCCGTCCACTCAGAGTGAAGACCACCCAAGCATCTCGCAACGGTTGTTTTACCAGAACCCGATTCTCCAACAAGCGCTAAACATTGCCCTCGCCGAATCTGAATCGATACGTCTTGAACGACAAGGTTCCCTGAGTAGCCAGCCGAGAGTCGTTTAATATCTGCTATTACTTCTCCCGTACTCTGCTTAGTCTTCACACCTGACGACATAGTCAAACTTGATGTCAGTTGCCCAATCTTTATGCATCGTGCCGAATGATGGTCGCTCACTTGAACCGCAACCGGAAACTGACTACGACATTCATCGCTTGCGAGTTCGCATCGAACCGCAAATACACACCCGCTTGGTCGCTTGCCAGGTGAAGGAGCACGACCAACAAGACCCACGATCTGATGGTCACCAGCAATATCTGGTGCTGCGGCAACTAAGTGCCTCGTATACGGATGAGCTGGGTTGTTAAAAATATCTTTAACTGAGCCTTGCTCAATAATTCGACCCGCATACATCACCGCTACATAATCGACTAACTCACTGACTACTGCTAGGTCGTGGGTGATATACAACGCCGCGACGCCATGTACCCGAGCCAGTTCGCGAACTGTTTTCAAGACATGTTCTTGCGTCGAGACATCTAAACCGGTCGTAGGTTCGTCGAGAACAATCACTGACGGACGACAGGCAAAAGCCATCGCCAGAACAATTCGCTGTTGCTGCCCGCCAGACAATTGATGCGGATATCGCTCAAGATATTCATCATCAGTTGGCAACGCGACTTCTGCCATCATCTCTCTGATTCGAGCATCACGCGCTTCAATTGAGTCACCAAAGTTATGTGCGTCGAGAACCTCTCGCAGTTGGGTGCCGATTCGCAAAGCCGGATTAAGTGAAGATGCAGGATCTTGGGGTACATACGAAATAAGTGCTCCACGCATTAAGCGCTTCTGTTCGACATCGAACGCAAGAATCTCAGTTTCGCCAACAAATATTTGACCGCCCTTAATTTCAACTCCGCGACGAGCGTGACCAAGAACCGCTAACCCAACAGTGGTTTTACCTGATCCAGATTCGCCAACTAAGCCCAAGACGCGACCTTTAGAAATCTCTAAGGTCACCTCATCAACAATGTCGCAACCATTCGCCGCGACATCAACTCGCAAATTTGATATTCGTAGAC
>JAEMRC010000058.1:9361-11824 GCA_016463545.1 Ilumatobacteraceae bacterium | reverse complement strand
GTAGAGATTATGCAGCAGATCAAAAAATTTGAACAAGAATTTGACAAATATACAGAAAGTGTTGAAAAAGTGAAAAAAAACTTTACTGCTCTTACAGCAAGCATTGGCGAAATAAGCGTTGGTGGGACCCGGCACAATAAACTTTCAGTACCAGTCCGAGACATCGACAACTTGCGCAAAAGACGTGGCATCCCAGAACTAGAAGCCGCCGACGATGACATTATTGATGCCGAACTCGACGACGAATAGACTCACATCTGTGGGCTGCCAAATGGCGCCACATCAAGCGAACCCATTCCGGCAAACAGCGCATCTTTGTTAGCACTGATATCAGCGACGGTCCACTGCTTTTTTCCTGCATACACCGATGTTGCAACCTGGTGTTGCTGAATCCGATGGATCTCATCGCCTGTCACAATAAAAATTTGACCGTTCACGCCATCAGAGTCTGCTGAGGACAACCATGCCACCATCGGCGAAATATGCGTGGGGTCATATTTATCCCATCCACTTTCGGGTTTGGCAAACATCGGCATTGCCTGTGTCATCGGAGTGCGTGCACGGGGAGCAATGCAATTGACATGCACGTTGTATTTGCCCATCTCGCGAGCATGAACCACGGTCATTGTGATAATGCCACCTTTAGCAGCAGCGTAATTACTCTGCGCAGTTCCGCCAAAGAGTCCGCTCTCTGACGTGGTGTTTACAATTTTGCGCGATTTCAAAACGGCGCCTTCGCCAGCAGCCTTTGCTGCATTGCGCCAGTGAACGGCGGCGAAGTGACTGCAGGCAAAGTGCCCCTTGAGGTGCACATCAATCACGATGTCCCATTGTTCTTGGGTCATTGAAAAAACCATGCTGTCTCGCACAAGGCCGGCATTGTTTACTAAAATATCTAGGTCACCGTGTGTCGCGATTGTTCCGTTGATGAGTGCTTCGCACGCATCCCAGTCGGCGACACTGCCGATGTGTGCTGTCGCTTTGCCTCCTGCTGCGATGATGGCTGCAACAGCTTCATTGGCGCTATCAGTAATGTCGTTCACTACGACGGTTGCTCCCTCACGGGCCAAATACTCGGCGTGACAACGTCCTACACCTTGCCCGGCGCCTGTAACAATCGCGACTTTGCCTGCTAACGAACTCATACATTTTCCTCATCTGTCTTGCCCCACCGTTCTAGCGGACGCGATTAACAACTCTATGCTGACACAGTGCGCGTATCTGTAGGCCTACCCATCGACCGTGCCGATCCAACAGGGCAGTTCCTCACGGCCACTGGCATCAGTGTTTGTGCGCAAGCCGCCCAAACGGCTGGCTTCCATGCAGTCTTTGCCACAGATCACCCCGCCCCAGACTCCAAATGGTTGCGCACCGGAGGTCATCCAACGCTTGACCCGTTTATTGCGCTGAGTTTTGCAGCAGCAGCGACAAGCCATATTCATTTGCATACAAACCTATTGGTACTGCCCTATCGCAATCCGTTATTGACTGCAAAGTCAGTCGCCAGTTTGGATGTGTTGTCTAATGGGCGCGTCATTGTTGGTGTAGGTGTCGGATATCTGGAGTCTGAATATGACGCGCTCGGAGTGCAATTTTCTGATCGTGCTGCACTCAGCGACGACGCATTAATCGCGATGTTGAGTGCATGGCGGGGTGAGCCCTTTGATCATGTCGGTCTCGGCTACAACGCGCGCAACACCGTGGTTCAGCCAACGCCAATGCAACAGCCACATCCGCCCGTGTGGATTGGCGGCAATTCCAAACGCGCAATCGAACGCGTGGTGGCATTTGGCAACGGATGGTCTCCGATGCCAAGTTCGGCTGCAAGCGCTCGATACCTGGGCACACCAGGCATGGACTCCGTTTCTGATTTTGTTGAACGAATGAAAATGCTTACTGATCTCATGGCCGCATCTGGGCGCACTGACGCAGTTGACGTTGCCGTTATACCCACAGCGCTATCTGGATTTGGCAGTCTCAACTGGTCGCCAGGAGCCCTTCATGACGAAATTGGACAATTGACCGCTGCAGGCGCAACCGTGCTGGTGGTCAATGTGGGCGCCACACACCCGCTTGAATATGCCGAGCGCGTTGCCCAACTGGGATCTGAGATCATTTCTACGCTCACATAGGCACCTCAAAAAGTTTCTGATACTGTGTCAGAAATCAACAAAGACAAGGCTTTGCGCAAAAAACGTGGGCCTCAGAGAAGGAGTTCGAGATGAGTCAAGAGATGAGCGATCGCCAGATCCCCCTCATTATCAGCGTGGATGACCATGTTGTGGAGCCTGCTCACTTGTTTGAACGATGGCTGCCCGCGAAACTGCGCAACCACCCCGATGCGCCGCGCATCGAACGCCGCGGAATTGCTGGAATGAAATATGTCGGCGGAACCAAGTACGAAATCGAGTGGGACGAATCAGCACCAAAAGCCGACACATGGTTTTACGAAGATCTTGTCGC
>JAEMRC010000058.1:4490-9261 GCA_016463545.1 Ilumatobacteraceae bacterium | reverse complement strand
GGTGACAGTGGCGGTCGACTGATTCCGTTACCAATTATTCCATTATGGGATGTTGAAGCAGCAGCAAAAGAAGTACGTCGCAACGCTGAGCGCGGATGCACCGCTGTTGCGTTTAGTGAGATTCCGGCAAAACTCGGATTGCCTTCAATCCATACCGGATATTGGGAACCATTTTTTCAGGCGTGTGAAGACACCAACACAATTATTTGCATGCATATTGGATCAAGTAGTCAAATGCCCGCCACATCTCCTGATGCTCCACCTGCAATTGCTGCAACACTGAGTTTTGGAAATGCAATGAGTTCGTTGACAGACTTTTTGTTCAGTGGCATCTTGGTAAAGCATCCCAATCTCAAACTCGCCTACAGCGAAGGACAGATCGGCTGGATCCCCTACATTCTTGAGCGCGCAGATGATGTATGGATGGAGCATCGTGCATGGGGCGGCGTACGCGAACTTGTTCCTGAGCCGCCAAGCACGTACTGGTTTCGCCAAATCTACGGATGTTTTTATCGGGACCGCCACGGCATGGAGAGTCTGCATCGCATCGGACTCGACAACGTGACATTTGAAACTGATTACCCCCACACAGATTCAACATGGCCTGACTCACAGAAAATTTTTGCCGAGCAGGTGCAGCATCTAGACGATGCAAGCATCTTTAAAATTGTGCGCGGCAATGCCATCAAAATGCTCGGGCTCGACCCGGTGACAGGTCTTTGGCGCAAGAGGTAATATCTACTAACCCATGGAGACTCCTGCCACAATTGCGTCTCAACTGCGTGCTCGCATCGGAGACGATCATCTTGGATATGTCCTAGATGATGAGCAATTTTCTTGGGACCAAGTTGCGCAACAGTCGGTCATTCGAGCATCAATGCTTCAGTCTCTGGTGCGTGATTCACCGCCACATATTGGCATTTTGCTTGAAAACACTCCTGAGTACTTGTTCTTGGCAGGTGGGGCGTCTTTTGTCGGTGCAGCGATTGTGGGGATTAACCCCACCCGACGCGGAGCCGAACTTGCGCGCGATATCCGCCACACTGATTGCCAAATAATTATTACGGATTCACAACAACAGGGCCTGCTCTCTGGTCTTGATCTTGGCAATGTGCACGCCACTTTGATTGTGGACTCCCCTG
Organism: Ilumatobacteraceae bacterium; assembly: GCA_016463545.1. Lineage (GTDB taxonomy): Bacteria > Actinomycetota > Acidimicrobiia > Acidimicrobiales > Ilumatobacteraceae > UBA2093. The sequence goes on along the minus strand of JAEMRC010000058.1, from coordinate 8,119 downwards.
AGTATGTTCGCCTCATCGCAGCTCATGCTGATGCTGTCATGCAAGACGCTTCACTTGACCCGAGTCCGAGTACACCACTCTTTTTATTATTCACTAGTGGCAGCACAAGCGCACCTAAGGCAGTGGTGTGCAGCACGACTCGAATGGCGATGTCCGGAATCAGGGCATCCCAGATCACTGGCGTCACTCGTGATGATGTGTGTTACTCGCCGATGCCATTGTTTCACGGAAATGCACTCATGGCCAACTGGTCATCTGCCCTGGCGCACGGTGCGACTTTTGTGATGCGTCGCAAATTCTCTGCTACAAAATTTCTTGATGATATTCGTCAACACAATTGCACATTTTTTACATATGTTGGCCGCACAATCGCTTACATCCTGGGACAGCCAGAAACAAAACACGATAAACAACACAACCTTCGTCATGCCTTTGGCACAGAAGCAAGCGCACTAGATCGTCAATTGTTTGAGGAACGCTTTGGGTGTCCCCTCATCGAGGGATACGGTTCGAGCGAGAGCGTTATTGTGATCAACCTCACCCCCGATAGCCCCGTCGGTTCGCTAGGTCTTGCGCGTCATGCCACCGATGACATTGCAGTAGTTCATCCTGACACGGGCAATGAATGCGTGGCTGCCAGGTTTGATCAGCACGGCGCAATTTTAAATCCCACAGAAGCTGTGGGTGAACTCGTCAATCGCAGTGGTGGTGGTGCCTTTGAGGGTTACTACAACAATGCTCCAGCAACTGAAGCACGTCTTCGTGATGGTTGGTACTGGAGCGGTGATTTGGCGTACCGCGACGAGAAAGGGTTTTTTTATTTTGCAGGTCGCGATGCTGACTGGTTGCGTGTTGATAGTGAAAACTTTGCAACTGCACCGCTTGAAGAAATCTTGCGCCGATTCCCTGGAGTCGTCATGGTTGCTGTCTATCCAGTGCCCGATTCGCGAACTGGAGATCAAGTGATGGCAGCGCTTGAGTTCTCCCCGGGAGTCGTGTTTGACCCCAATGAGTTTGATGTTTTTTTGCAGTCTCAACGTGATTTGGGCACAAAATGGACACCGCGTTTTGTCCGTATCACTCAATCGATTCCGTTGACAGCAAATAACAAGGTCAATAAAACCCCCTTGCGAACTGACGCCTGGATGACGAACGACCCTGTCTGGTGGCGCACAACAAAAGATGTCTCGCTTACGCCTCTTACACTGGAGCACACGGCAACCTTGCATCACGAGTTTCGCCAGAATCAACGAGTGGCATTTCTGCCGGTGGGAGCAACGCTATGACATACGAGATTGGTGACACCAACACTGACTTATTGCTCCCTACTCCCCACGACAAGCCAGTGCACTACACGCTGATTTCTGTTGATGATCATCTTGTCGAACCGCCCGACATGTTTGACGGACGTCTACCAGCACACCTACAAGATCGTGCACCACGATTAGTCGTCAACGAACACGGACACCAAGTCTGGAACTTTGATGGACAAACATTTACTCAAGTGGGCATGAACGCCGTAGCAGGACGCAAACCTGAAGCACGTTCACTCGAGCCAACTCGTCTCGAAGACATGCGTCGAGGTTGTTTTGACGTGCATGAACGAGTCAAGGACATGGACATCATCGGATGTTGGGCATCGCTCAACTTCCCATCCCAAATCACTGGCTTTGCCGGACGAATTTTCAGCGGTTGCAGCGACCCAGATGTTGGTTTTGCAACAATGCGTGCATGGAACGACTGGATGTATGAAGAATGGTGGCAACAATATCCAGACCGATTCATCCCCTGCGGAATCACGTGGATGGCCGACGCGCAATTAGGCGCAGCCGAGATTAGGCGTAATGCAGAACGCGGATTTCATACGGTTACCCTGCCCGAGCGTCCACACAATATTGGATTGCCATCATTGTTCACTGGTTGGTGGGACCCCATTATCGAGGCGTGTGTCGAGACCGACACAGTGATCTCATTGCATGTCGGGTCAAGCGGAATGTATCCGATGCCTGAGAACGCTCCAGCACTACAACTCGGGGCAACGATGTTTGGACAGTTATCACTCAATGCTTGCGCGGAATGGTTGTGGAGTGGATACGCATACCGTTTCCCAACGCTCAAAATTGCCATGAGCGAAGGCGGCATCGGGTGGGTGCCAATGCTCATCGACCGCCTCGAAAATGTTGTTGACCGAAGTGGATACGGTCAAGGCTGGGACATTCGACCTGCAGATGTCTTGAAACGCAATTTTTATTTCTGCACCATCGATGATCCGAGCACAATTGATCTCTACGACGTCATTGGCCAAGACCACATCATGGTTGAAGTTGATTATCCGCATGGTGACAGCACGTGGCCAGACACGCAAGACATACTCAAATCAGCATGGGGACATCTTCCGAATGATGTCTTGCGCAAACTCTGCTCTGAAAATGCGGCGCGCTTATATCGACACCCACTTCCGGAGACGGTGTTGCCACGATGACTCCATCGCCTGACGCTTTGTTGCCACCTATCGGTCCGCGTCAAGAACTTGTGTTATTGGCACGAACACTTCTGCTTGAGGGATACAACGACCACCTGGCTGGGCACATCACATATAAACAACCTGACGGAACTTTTTTGGTGAATCCGTGGCCACTGGTCTGGGATGAGTTTGGTCCAGATGATGTCATTGTCATGAACGAACACGGAGAAAAATTATCTGGCGCTTGGCAGGTGCCACTTGGAATACCGCTACATGTGGCGCTGCATCAACTGCGTCCCGATGTTGTTGTCTCTGTGCACAACCATCCTCTCTATGCAACCACATACGCCAACGCCAAGCGTGTTCCACCCCCCTATGACCAGAGCAGTGCATTGGGTGGCGGAACCGTGGTCCTTGTTGATGAATACACGACTGCAGTGAACGACGTCAACGCAGCACAATCAGCAGCACAAGCAATGGGCTCTGCCGATATGGCACTGCTCGCCAATCACGGTGTCATGGTGACAGGCATTTCAATACGCGCTGCGCATCAGCGTGCAGTTGCACTTGAACAACGCTGCAAGCATGCGTGGCATGTCGAGGCGATCGGCGGCGGAAGCCCACTTGCCCAAGTTGTTCAAGAGCGTTCAATGAGTAGCGATGGGAACCAATTTATTGGTTTTTGGGAAGCAATGGCCCGACGAGAGATACGTCGTGACCCAAGCATTATTGCGGGCGCTCCTCGTTAGCGACGCGACGCAATCCAGGCTTGCCATGAGTCATACCACTCTGGAAGTTCGCCTTTGCCGGAATGATTTTTAGGCCAGTGCGCATCGGCTAGGTCGATGGGACGCTGCAACATATCTGCCCCATACCAGAGCAAGTGTTTGCGACGTACAAACAACCAGTGATCATCAACGCGAGCATACGCATCGTGATATTGAATCTGTTGCACAATCCAAGTACCTGGTGCATCGAGTGGCTCAATCTCGCCACGACAACTCACGATTCCGGTGGCATTGTCAGCATCAATTATCTCGATGACGTGATTTGTCGTTTGCAGAATGCTGCGACCAAGTGGCGTGAGTTGCTGCTGCAGATTGGCGATCAACGCATCTGGACCTCGCAGATCTTTGCCAACTCGAACATCTGGGATAAATAAATC
>JAEMRC010000058.1:0-4390 GCA_016463545.1 Ilumatobacteraceae bacterium | reverse complement strand
TTCATTCATCAGCCGCACATACGACGGCATCCACTTTGCTCCGAGATCTGGCTGTACTTGCAAAAATGCAGAGAACTCGCGTGGATCAAACACGACACCTTCTTTGAGCTGCAATGCCACCATGACTCGATCGCCAATATCAGCGTCTGGCACCGCGTAGGCAGCAGCGAGTACGACTCCAGGAAATCGAGACACGATTCGATCTATCGGTGCCGCCGCAAAATTTTCACCATCAACTCGGATCCATTCTGCCGTGCGACCTGCGAAATAGAAAAAGCCCTCAGCATCGCGATACGCCAAATCGCCAGTCCAGTAATAGCCATGACGAAGACGCTCTTGGTTGGCCTCATCGTTTTTCCAGTACCCCTCAAATGCTGATTGACCAGTATTGGTGATCTCCCCTGTTGCTTGCTCTGCATTTAAAAGCCGACCGTGCTCATCAAAGACTGCAGGCGGACATTCTTCGCTTGTCTCTGGATTCAAAACTTTTAGTGCTGGCGATACCGCAACCCCTAGTGAGCCTGCTGGCATATTAGGAACACGCGTGATTGATGCGCCCATTTCGGTTTGACCATAACCATCAATCAGCTCAACGCCGAAACGCTCGCGAAAACGCAAAATATCAATCTCCGCTCCTTCGTTTCCGAATCCAAGTCGAAGCGAGTGATTTTTGTCTTCACTGGACTCCGGCGTGGCCAAGATATACGCCAAGGGTCTGCCCACGTAATTAAAATACGTGGCGCCATAACGACGAACATCATCCATAAATGCTGATGCCGAAAACTTTGGTCGCAGTGCTGTTGCTGCGCCGGCAATTACTGTGGGTGCCCATCCAGAAAACAATGCATTCGAATGAAACAATGGCATCGCAATATACGTGACGTCAGTTGGCTCAAGATGAACAATGTAATTCATCGCCCCGCCAACAAAGGAGAAACGGCTGTGCGATGTAATCACAGCTTTTGGCGCACCACTTGTTCCGGATGTGAACAACAACAAAAAGCAGTCGGACTCTTTTACTTCGTCGGTTGGCAACTCATGTCCAACAAATGGTGCGAGTTGATCTGCATATCTCTCGTCATCCACCACCAAAATACGATCCGCCGCTATTCCAAGATCTAGACCTTCGAGTAAAGGCAATTGACTACGCTGCGTCACGATCATTTGGCACTCGGTATAAGTGATATCTCGTTCGAGTTCTGCGCCACGACGAGTTGGATTGATTCCCACCACCGTGCTTGCAGTGACGGCAGCGGCACCAAGCCACATCGTAAAATCTGGAATATTCTCTAACAGCACTCCGATGTGAGCTGGACCATCGAGTCGCATTTGTTTCCAGAAGGCAGCGCGCGTTGCAACCTCTGCAACCCACTCGCGATATGTCCATCGCTGGTCTTCAAACAACAATGCAGTGTTGTCGTCGTGAGCGCGCGCCCGCACATGATCACCAAATGTCGCCACTGCCCCTCCTACATCCCTCGAGCGATTTCACCCGCAGAATGAATCGCTCCCTCAATGTAACCGATGTCATTCGCGTCACCGATGACGTGTACAACTGATCCCGATGCGCGCAACTCTTGAGCGATCGGGGCATGTGCGACAACGTCGCCTGCACAAATGACATCCCTTGTGCTCACGACATCAGCGCTTGAGCGCCGCATCTGAACGCCGTGATCGACTGCTCGTTTTACCGCGGTCCACCGCCGGGGCATCGCCATTGGCAAACCTAACTGAGCACCTTGTTCAACAAGAGTCACTCGCCGTCCGCGTGCTGCTAAAAACTCTGCTAGTTCTAGACCAACAAGACCGCCGCCAATCACCGTGATGTCTTTGCTCAACGGTAAATACGCCCGTGACAAAGAACGAACTCGACTCATCTTGGATGAGATGCGAGCAAGTCTCGCCAGACGAGCGACCAACCTAGCCTGAGGCGACGCACTCGTCACAGTGCCTTCACCTGTGAGAAGCGCACGCAAATCATCACCCGTATACACGCGTGATCGGGCGTAATCAGTGCGTTCATTACTCGGACGATTACGGACCGCACCCGTTGCCACAATGACTTCGTCTGGAGCTAGTTGTTTGATCTCGTGCGCAGATAATCGCGTCTTCAAAAATATTTGCACGCCTAATCTGCGTACTTCGTGTTCAAGCCAATCCACCAACGGACCATTATCTGGCGTTGTGAGCTGTGAAAACCATGCCGTGCCACCAAGGCGCGATGACGCTTCATACAACGACACAACATGTCCGCGACTGGCCGCAATGCGCGCGGCCTCTAGCCCAGCGGGACCCCCGCCGACGATGAGTACTCTCTTTACATGTGGGGCTGGCACCAGCTCTGCAATATCTTCATTGCACAATGCCGGATTCACCGCACATTTGGGAGGAGCGTCAAAGAAATTCTGCTCGACACAGACATAGCAGTTAATGCATGGCCGTATTGACTTGCGTTGATCAGCCTTAAGTTTGTTAACAATATCTGGGTCAGCCAATAATTGACGACCCATTGAAACAAAGTCACATTCTCCGCGTGCAATCATTTCATTGCCAATTTCTGGAGTGATTCGCCCCACAGCAATGACCGGAATCGTGACTGCCTTTTTTACAATCCGTGCGAACTCCCGATATTGTGCCTCACCACTTGGCAATGGACCGTCCGTAAAATCAGCAAACGGATTATGTGCATTCGCAGACACATGAATTGCATCAGCACCAGCATCTTGAGCCATGACGGCGAAAATTGCTGCCTCACTTGGCGTCATGCCATCTTGTAGCCCGTATTCCATTCCGTTCAGGCGAACACTGATGGCGATCGTGTTGCCAACTTGGGCGCGCACTGCTCGCACAATCTCGGTCATCAAACGACCCCGATTCTCAATTGCCCCACCCCAACGATCTGTGCGTTTGTTGTATCCGGCTGACAAAAATGTGTTGATTAAATATCCGTGCGCTGCGTGAATCTCAACCGCATCAACACCGGCACGCGCCGCGCGCGCTGCTCCTTGGACGAACTGGTCAATTACCCACGCAAGATCGTCTTCGTCGGCTTCTTTATATGTTGCTTGCTTACCTTGTGACGCCGTACCAAGTTTTGCGAGTTCGTCCATCGTGTTGTCTTGCAGGGCCGCAAGGTCGAGTTTTCCGTCAGGCAATGATGGCACCAACAATGGTCTGCCTTGGGCCGTGTCGACACCAGCGGTCTTACCGTGGTGACAAATCTGGACGCATAACTTGCTTCCGGCGCCATGAATACTGTCGGCGAGGGCCCGAATGCTGGGGATATGACGATCGTTACTGAATGACGGTTGATGCCACGAGCATCCACCGTTTGGCCATGCAACTGCACCTGTACCAGTGATGATTAGGCCAACTCCTCCTGCTGCGCGAGCGGTGTAATGAGCAATCTCTGCTTTTGAGAAATCACCGTCATCGCATAGGTTCATATCCATTGCTGGCAGAACAACGCGATTCGAAAGCGTCATCGCTCCGATCTCGCCGGCACTCAGCAGCGAGCCAAAACTCATCTCACCAGCCTTTAAAGGTGGGATCGCGTCTTTCGATAAATGCTTGAACGCCTTCGTTAAAGTCCTCAGTTCGTGAGGCAAGTTCTTGCGCCCATGCTTCGTCGTCAAGTGCAGTTGCGCGATCAACATCAAGTGAGCGATTTAAAAGAGATTTGGCCAGAGACAATGCTTTTGTAGGGGCAATCGCTAGTCGTCCCGCCCATTCGTCAACAACGCCGTTGAATTGGTCAGCAGGAACCGCACGATTAATCAGTCCGATGCGTTCGGCGTCAGGTGCTGATAAATCATCACCAAAAAAAATCAGTTCTTTTGCTTTGGCTAACCCAATCATGCGTGGCAGTAAATAAGCGCCACCACCATCGGGGATGATTCCGCGACGAACAAAAACTTCAATAAATCTTGCCGTATCGACCGCCACAATGAGATCACAGGCAAATGCAAGATGAGCACCAATGCCAGCAGCCGTTCCGTTCACCGCAGCAATAACTGGTTTTTCACAGTCCATGATTGATGTCACTAATCGTTGCGCACCAGTTTTGATCTGGCGAGCAACGTCTCCGACGCCGCGCTCAGGCGCACCTTCTGGTCGAGGTGTTTCTTGGACACGTGACACTCGTAGGTCGGCTCCTGTACAAAAATGTTTTCCGTTGGCCGTGAGCACCACAACTCGAACATTGAGATCAGCAGACGCTTCAGCAAATAGCGAAATCAATCGATTGCGTTGATCTGGAGTAATTGAATTTGCTGCATCAGGGCGATTAAGTGTGATGCGGGCAACGCCGCCAATCACGGTGTACAACAGATCGTCGGTTTCAGTGGTCATTCGTTTTCCTATCGTGCCGTTACGGTCTCGGTGTCGCGAC
>JAEMRC010000153.1 GCA_016463545.1 Ilumatobacteraceae bacterium | reverse complement strand
TTCGTCATCCTCGGATTGATTTTCATGGCAACTACGGTTCACCAGACTGTGGTCCAGCAGCGAGTCGCTACACAGAAACACGTTTGCATTCACTTGCAATGTTGTTGTTGCTTGACATTGACGAAAACACCGTCGACATGCGGCCCAACTATGACGGCACTATCGAAGAACCCAGTGTCTTGCCAGCACGGTTTCCAAACCTGTTGGTCAACGGCAGTCAAGGAATCGCTGTTGGTATGGCGACCAGTATTCCGCCTCACAACCTTGGCGAAGTCATCGATGCATCTATTCATTTGCTCGATAATCCAACAGCCACCATTGACGATTTGATGGAGTTTGTTAAGGGACCAGACTTTCCGACAGGCGGATCAATCTTGGGTCGCGCTGGCATCATCGAGGCATATCGCACCGGACGCGGCAGCGTCAAGATGCGCGCAACAGCAACAATCGAAGAAAACAAAAAAGGCCGCATGGAAATCGTGGTGACAGAGTTGCCATATCAGGCAAGCTGTTCATCAATCGCTGCGCGCATTCAAGAACTCGTTGATGGCGGCGAACTAGACGGCATTGCAGACGTCAACGACGCATCGTCGGGCGGCAAGACAAACATGATCATCGAGCTCAAGCGCGATGCCAATGCAAATGTCGTGCTCAACAATCTATTCAAACTCACGCAGTTGCAATCCAGTTTCCCGATCAACATGGTGGCGCTGGTTGACAGCGTTCCGCGCACGCTCACATTGCTCGACGCTCTCAACGGCTACGTCAAGCATCAAATCGAAGTTCTTACTCGCCGCACAACGTTCCGTCTCGAAAAAGCTCGCGAACGCGGACACATCCTTGAAGGACGACTCAAAGCACTCAATGTCATTGACAAGATCATCGCGCTTATTCGCAAGAGTGAAGACGCCGGCAAAGCCAAAGAAGGCCTAATGGTTGCGCCTTTTGAGTTCAGCGAGCGCCAAGCCATCGACATTCTTGATATGCAATTGCGACAACTCACTAGGTTGTCACGAATCGACATCGAAAAAGAACTTGCCGATGTACAGGCACGCATCAAAGAGTACGAAGAAATCCTCAAGTCGGATCCTAAATTGCGCGCCATGATCAAAGAAGATCTTCTACAAGTAAGAAAAGATTACGCCACTCCACGAATATGCAAAATGGCGCACGACGCCGGCGAAATGAGCCTCGAAGATCTGACCGACGACAAAGAACTCGTTGTCGTCATGACGCAAGCTCAATATGTCAAAGCAGTTCCTGCAGCATCTTTCCGCACACAATCTCGCGGCGGTCGCGGGGTCAAAGGCGCAACGCTTAAAGAAGACGACATTGTGCGACATGTTTTGTTCACCACATCGCACGCGTATTTGTTGTTCTTTTCTAATCGTGGCCGTGTCTATAAATTGCGCGCAGCCGATATTCCAGAGCGCGAACGCACAGCCAAAGGCATGCCCATTGTGAACCTTTTGCCATTGCAGGCGGGCGAAACAATTCAGGCAATTATCGATACGCGCGAGTTTCCGGGTGAGCGCTATCTGTTCTTTGTCACGCGCAAAGGCCAAGTCAAAAAGACCGTGTACGACGCATATAACTCAAGTCGTCGCGACGGACTCATCGCCCTCAACTTGCATGCCGACGACGAACTTGTACGCGTTTTTGAAACCACTGGTGGCGATGACATCTTTGTCGTGAGTCACAGCGGACAAGTAATGCGCTTCACCGAAGAACAAGTGCGCCCAATGGGCAGAACTGCTGCAGGCGTGCGCGGAATGAAACTCAAGGTTGGCGACGAAGTCGTATCGGCTGATTGCGGACGTAATGATGATGCATTGCTCATTGTCACTGACGCCGGATACGCCAAGCGCACACAAATTGCGCAGTTCCCACGCAAAAACCGTGGCGGTCAAGGCGTGATCGGCGTCAAAATCACCAGCAAAAAAGGCAAAGTCGTTGCCGCATTTATGGTGGGCATCGAAGACGAAATCGTGGCAGTGGCATCTAACGGTGTCACTATTCGTACGGCTGTGAGACAAATCTCTAGCCAAGGTCGAGCAGCCACCGGAGTGCGATTGATGAGCATTGACGAAGGTCAAGTTGTGGCATCAGTTGCTCCTATTTTAAGCACCGACGACGACGAGTAAGTCGTGCGCGCACAACGCGGCAATGCACTTGTTCTTTTCACTTTGTGTTGCGTCATTGGCTTAGCAAGCATGAGTGGCATCGTTGCTGTTGGTTCGCGCATTGTGCGTAATACAACTGCACAAAATGGAGCCGACGCTGTGGCTTTGGGATTATTAATCGGTGGTGCTGACGGGGCACAACGCGTCGCCATCGCTAACTCAGTAACGATCGAAAACATCGAGCAGGCGCCCGCCAAAGTGCGTGTCTGGGTGCGTTCTGGCGACTCCACTGCATCTGCAACGGCTGATTTTGGCGGTTGAGCAGGCAGAGGGGCGAATGCTCAATACACTAAAAGACGTGTCTGCATCTGCTCGACAATCAACACCATCAAGACGTCGTGTGCGTCGTGTGCGTCGTGTCATCCGCGACATCGATCCGTGGAGTGTTTTCAAAGTCGGAATTATTTTTCACGCAGCATTGTATTTTGTCGTACTCGTCAGCAGTGTGCTGATCTGGAACGTTGCAAACTCCACAGGAACGATTGACAATGTCGAGCGATTCATGGAGTCCTTCGGGTGGGACTCGTTTTCTTTTGATGGCGCTCAACTCTTTCGCAGTGTTGGTCTGATTGGTATTTTCCTTGCCATCTTGGGAACAGGCCTATGGGTATTGGCTGCAGTGGTCTTCAACCTGGTCGCAGACCTTGTTGGCGGACTCCGCGTCACGGTGCTAGAAGAAGAAGTCGTTGCTCGATCGGTTGAGCCGGGCGATACTCGCTAGTAGGATTAGCAGTTCTGTGCGGGGCCTCTGGCTCAACGTACGGGGCTATAGCTCAGTCGGTTAGAGCGCATCCCTGATAAGGATGAGGTCGCA
>JAEMRC010000057.1:1386-11910 GCA_016463545.1 Ilumatobacteraceae bacterium | reverse complement strand
TCCTTAAATATTGGATACCAGATGTTTTTTGGTGACAGAGCAGCACACACAACTGGCTGCTTAGAAACCTTGGTGACTTGGCCAGGTTTGGTGCAAGGTGTTGCCACAACGAGAGCAGCATTGCGTGTTGTTGACGATGTGTCTCCAGATGAGACAAGTACTCCAACTCCGACAAGCAGAGCAAGAGCCACAATGGCGGCGATGATTTTGTTAGACAAGAGCTGATTCATGGGGACTCCCTGTGTTTGAAGACATCTTCACCATAGGGCATATCAGGCGGAGATACTGCTCAGGGTTGCTGGTATGGGTGTGCGGTATCTCGATGCTGAAAGTCAGCCGAGCCACCAACGCATAATCGGTGCCCCAACAAAAACCGTGAGTTGGGTTCCGATAGCCAAAAATGGTCCAAACGCAATATGTGAACGCATTGTGATGCGACGCAGAGCAAGAGCAGTTACGGCGCATACTCCGGCAATAACAAACGACATGACGATTGCAATGAACACTTGCATTACGGAGAGATAGCCGATGAACGCTCCTAATAATGGGGCGAGCGAGACATCTCCTTTACCTAAACCACCGCGTGATAGACGCTCCAGAATGAGAAGCACAGACCACATCGCAAAAGCGCCAATAAGCACAGCAAGTAATCGGGATGCATGATGCTGCACTATCGCTGAAATAACAATAATTGGTAGGCCAAGCAGGGCTGCCTTGGTGCTGACGCGATGCAGCAGTAAATGAGTATCGAGATCAACGAAGAAGTGCACAACAAGGGCACTTGCAAAAAATGAAAACGCGAGAACATCAAGATTGTTTTCGAAGCGAGCGACAAGACCAACGTAGATGAGTGTTGTTGAACTCACCACAACGGCTGAGAAGAATCGATTCTGATGAAATCTGCCAGAATGAAATGTGTGGTGTTTTGATATTTCCGTGGCAATGATTTGCTTAATGCGACGACTGCTAGTTAACCCGCTGGCAGCACCCACGATTGTCCATGCCAGAATTCTCCACATGCTCAAAGATGTGTGCGCTATTCCTGCACAAGTTCAATTAATGTGCCGTAGCTACCTTTGGGGTGGATAAACGCAACCGTTGTGCCGCGACTACCGGGGCGCGGTGCTTTGTCGATGGGGGTTGCCCCCGCTGCGATCATGGCGGCGAGTGCTTCTGCGCAGTCAGCAACTCGGTATCCGATGTGATGCAGCCCTTCTCCGCGCTTTTCAATTGCTTTAGCGACAGGTGAATCGGGTCGAGTTGGTGTGAGCAACTGGATGTAACTCTCAGCCACTTTAAGGAGTGCTTCTTCTACGCCGTCGCTCTCAACAATTTCGCGATGATCTACCGTTGCGCCAAACGCTCGCTTGTAATAGTCAATAGCGGCGTCAAGATCTGTGACTGCTATAGCAACGTGATCAATTTCTGTCAGCAACATATTATTCTCCAATTATTTAGCGACGGAACAACGTCAGATTTTTTTCGCCTACTTTTGCTCGAAGTTCTGGGTCGTCGATACCAAGTCCCTCTGTCGGCGCCAAACACAACACACCGATCTTTCCTTCGTGCATGTTGTGATGAACTTGGTAGGCGGCCTCGCCCACATTTTCTAGTGTAAATACACGTGACAACACAGGATGAATCATGCCTTTACTCACCAAGCGGTTGGCATCCCATGCTTCGCGATAGTTAGCAAAGTGACTACCGATGAGTCGCTTGAGGCGCATCCAAAAGAAGCGGTTATCAAACTCAAGCATGAAACCACTTGTTGCTGCGCATGTCACAACAACGCCACCGCGCTTGACAACATACATCGATGCTCCAAATGTGGAACGGCCTGGATGCTCGAACACAATGTCTGGGTCTTCACCGACAAGTTCGCGAATGTCTTTTCCTAATCGACGCCACTCTGACTCGTTATGGGTGTTGTCGTCGTTCCAGAACTTATAGTTTGCTGCACTGCGATCGATCACTGCCTCGCAACCCATGTTGCGTAAAATTTGCGCTTTTTCAGGGGAACTGACGACTCCGACTGGAATGCCACCGCCATTTAAAACGTATTGCACTGCATACGCACCGATGCCACCAGTTGCACCCCAGATCAATACGACATCACCTTGTTTCATGTTGGCGCCATTACGCGACACCAACATGCGATAACTCGTACTGTTGCATAATGCATTAACCGCTGCTTCTTCCCATGAGAGGTGAGTTGGCTTGGGCATGAGTTGATTGGCTTTGACAATGCACAGATCTGCAAGACCACCAAAGTTTGTTTCGTATCCCCAAATACGTTGATTCGACCCCATCATGGAATCGTCATGCGATGATGGGTCTTGGTCATCAACATGATTGCAATGCACGGTTACTTTGTCGCCTGGTTTCCAGTTACGAACTGCACTTCCGACTCGCAATACAACACCTGACGCATCACTGCCAATGACTTGATAGTCGCGATCGTGGCGCTTTGACCATTCACTCTCACGACCGAGCCGCGCCAAAGGACCAAAGGTGCTGATGGGTTCAAAAATTGATGTCCACACGGTGTTGAAGTTGATTGACGATGCCATGACTGCCACCACTGCTTCGTCAGGGGCAAGCTCAGGAGTAGGGACATCGCCAACATGCACACTGCGTCGAGGATCTTTGTCGTTGCTGGCCATGCCAGTAAACATCTCCTGTTCAGCTTTGAGTACGTGTGCCGCCCTGTATTTGTCAGGGAGAGCGATAGCGGCCAATTGGTCTGGGGTTGCGCCATTCAGGATGGCTTCACGAATACGGTCCATACCTGCTGACGATACCCAAAAAAGCCTCGGTGTCCCCTACGCTAAAGGGTCTTGCGTTTCGGATTGAGACGCCATAACTCATGGAGACCCACATGGCCGGTTCATACATCGTCGCAGGAGCACGGACTCCAATCGGAAAAATGAGTGGCGCGCTTGCGTCATTTAGTGCAGCCGAACTTGGTGGGTTTGCCATCAAGGCAGCACTTGAGCGTGCTGGTGTTGCACCACACGAAGTAGAGCACGTCATCATGGGACAAGTTTTAATGGCAGGTCAAGGACAAGTGCCTTCGCGACAAGCGGCCGTCAATGCCGGAATCCCGATGAGTGTTCCGTCAATCAACGTCAACAAAGTATGCCTCTCTGGTTTGAACTCTATTTACTTGGCGAATCAGATGATCCAGTCTGGTGATGCCGACATCGTTATTGCTGGCGGCATGGAGAGCATGACGAATGCACCATATTTAGCAATGGGTGCGCGTGGCGGATTCCGCTACGGCAACACTGAACTTTCTGATGCAATCATCAAAGACGGACTATGGTGCGCATTCGATGCTTGTTTGATGGGACTTGGTACTGAGCGCTACACGAGTGGCGGCATTAGTCGTGAAGAACAAGACGAAGCAGCCATGAAGAGCAATGTTCGCGCAGCAGACGCAATTGCTGCAGGTCGTTTCACTGATGAAATTATTCCAGTTTCGATTGCACAGCGCAAAGGAGACCCCACCATTGTCAAAGATGACGAAGGTGTGCGTGCTAATACCACGATGGAGTCACTTGGTGGCCTCAAGCCAGCGTTTGATAAAGAAGGAACAATTACTGCAGCGAATGCAAGCCAAATCAGTGACGGTGGTTCTGCTGTTGTCGTGATGTCCAAAAAGGCTGCTGAGGCACGGGGTATCAAACCTCTCGGAGAAATCGTGTCGTACGGAATGGTGGCTGGCCCAGACAATGCATCGTTGTTGCACCAACCAAGTCGTTCCATTATGAAAGCCCTCGATCGTGCCGGGATGAAAATTTCTGATGTTGATCTGTTTGAACTCAACGAAGCATTTGCAGCCGTTGGCATTGCATCAATGCGTGAGTTGGGCATTACAGACAGCATTGTCAATGTCAATGGTGGAGCAATTGCGCTCGGTCATCCAATTGGTATGAGTGGCAACCGTTTGGCACTCACGATCTTGCACGAACTCCATCGCCGAGGTGGCGGTGTCGGCGCTGCTGCACTCTGCGGCGGTGGCGGACAAGGCGACGCAATTATTCTTCGCACGGTCTAGCCACTTGGTTCCGTCATGCTAAAGGCATCGCTCGAACGGGGATGGTTTATTGCTCGTTCAGTGGTGTTGGCTTGCGTGATTGGCGTTGTCGCCGGAATTTCATCTGCTTCGTTTATTGCGTCACTAAATTGGGCGACAGATAGTCGCCAAAATCATTCATGGCTTTTGTGGCTGCTCCCAATTGCTGGTCTTATCGTGGGTGCTTCGTACCATTATTTAGGCAATGGTCTTGAGCGCGGCAGCAATCTTGTCATCGAACAACTACACGAACACTCCGAGTGGATCCCTGTTCGGCTCCCTCTCCTTGTTTTTTTTGGCAGCGTTGTCACCCATGTATTTGGTGGTTCCGCGGGCCGCGAAGGTGCCGCACTACAAATCACCGCCGGACTCATCGACCCAGTGACAAAACGATTTTCTGTACTGCACCAACATCGATCAACGTTGCTCATTGCTGTAGTTGCTGGTGTGTTCGGCTCTGTTTTTGGTGTGCCAATTGCAGGCGCAATTTTTGCACTTGAGGTTCAGCGCATCGGTCGTGTGCGATACGACGCACTAATTCCGGCACTCGCTGCAAGCATTATCGGTGATGCCACTGCGCGAGCCCTTGGCGTGAAACGCACTCTATATCCACAACTTGGCAATTACGAGTGGACATGGTCTCTTGGTGTGCGGCTTGTCGTTCTTGGAATTGCTTGCGGAATAGTGGCAACTCTGTTCTCGCGCATTACTCATTTTGTGCGTGACATACTTTCTCGAACAATCTCGTGGTATCCGCTGCGACCAATGATTGGTGGCGCGATTGTTGCTTTAGCCGCGCTGCTATTTCATTGGCGTCACTACTTAGGACTCTCGATACCCCTTGCCGTTGATGCAATGAACGGCAGTAACGCCGCTAACTGGATTCCTAAACTACTGCTGACTGCTGTCACGCTTGGAAGTGGTTTTGTCGGCGGAGAAGTGATCCCGCTCTTTGTGATTGGTTCTCTTTTAGGCGCAGGGGTCGGAGATCTGATTGGACTTGATCTTGCTCTCGGCGCAACGGCAGGTTCAGTTGCAGTGTTAGGGGCTGCAGCCAATGTGCCGTTGGCGTGCACAATTATGGCCGTTGAGCTATTTGGCGGATCTAGTGTTGCAGCCTTTGCACTGACATGTGTCGTCGCGTATTCGGTCAGTAGTCATTCTGGTATCTATCATGTGCAAAAAATATCTGTGAATAAATCCGGTCAGTGACCGACGTTATTTTTTTATATTTCGATAGTGCGGCGGTTACCAAGAGCACGACCAAGCGTGATCTCGTCTGCGTATTCGAGGTCTCCGCCAACCGGCAAGCCACTTGCAATGCGAGTGGCTTTGATACCGAGGGGTTCGAGTAATCGCGCAAGATAAAGCGCAGTTACTTCACCCTCTGTATTGGGATTAGTGCACACAATTACTTCGGTGACGCCTTCGGGCGCCAAGCGTCGAAACATTTCTTTGATCTTCAACTGCTCTGGTCCGATGCCTTGCAATGGATCGAGTGCGCCCTGCAGCACGTGGTAGCGGCCCCGAAACTCCCCGGTTCGTTCGATTGCGACGACATCGCGAGAGTCTTCAACTGCGCACAAGATCGAAGAGTCGCGGCGATCATCACTGCAGATACTGCACTTCTCTGACTCGGACAAATTAAAACACATGTCGCAATATCGCACGCGATCTTTGGCGTCAGTCAGCGCGTGAGCAAGTCTGTTGACGTCTTCTCGTGGCATTTTTACAATATGCATAGCGATTCGTTGTGCCGACCTTGGTCCGACTCCTGGCAATTTTCCGAACTCATCGATCAATGTCTGAATCGGCGGTGTGTATGGAGATGCCATCGCTATTTTTTCTTCTTGTCGTCTGGAACAACTGCTGAGCCGGGGAAAACGCCTTTCAGCACATCGACAGAGACAGAAATATTTGCAGGTCCTTCGATAAGTAGTGCCGGGTCGATTGGGGTATATGGATCTTCTTTGACTTCATCAACAATTGTTCTGATTGCGTCTTTGCTTGGACGCTCAATGCCACGCGATGCAGTTGCGTCTGCAGTGAGTTGCACCGTGTACTTGGCGCCACACAATTTGCTAATGGCAGCTTCTATGTCTTCTATGTGCGCTTTACACCTGGCCATATGCGATGTATTTGGTGCAGCAATCGTGACAACATTGCCATCAACAGCCACAATTGATGTGGGATTGTAAATGGCTTTGACGAGCTGTTTGACCGACGACAACACTTGTGGCCATATTTCTGCAGGTGCAACCGATGTAGACGGCGCTGCCGGTGTTGCAGGTGTTGCAGGTGCTGCAGCAACGCGAGCGACAGGCGCAATTGGTGCGGTGATATCTGGAGTAAGAGCACGACCACCCACCATCGCTCTGCCTGTTGTGGGATTAGCTGGAGCGGGTGGTAAAGCCGTCATGCCATTTTCTTTGAGATCACGCACTGTGTCTTCGAGTATTTGTAAGCGAGTCATGAGTGTGCCCATCGAGTCGTCAAGAGCAGGCGATGCCAATCGAACAACGGCAACTTCTAATAATAATCTTGGGTCTGGAGCGTGGCGCATGTCAACAAGTGCTGTTCCGAGAACTTCCATTGCACGAACTGTCATTGCTGCTCCTAGGCGAAGTGCTTGAAGACTTATTTCTTCAGCACGGCCTTGGGGCACTTGCAATAGTTCTGGTGACATCAATGATAAAAATGCATCACGCAATGCCCGCACGAGATCGTCGGCAAGATTGCGCGGATCAAGACCTTGTTGAATAGCGAATGCAACGGCTGCGAGAGCACGACCTTGATCGCGCTCGATGAGTGCTTCTAAAAACTCATCAAGAGATATTGACGCTTCAACAGTGCCACCTCCGGCAACAACGAGTTCGAGTGCCGACAGGGTGTCGCGTGCGCTTCCGTTGCCTTCTTGGACGACCCATTCAATGGCGTCTTGGTCGATTGTGAGATCGGCATCCTGCATCACCCATCGCACGTACTTTTCGAGTTCGTCAACTGATAACAGATGAAAGACCAAATGTTGAACACGACTGCGAATTGTCTCGGTCACTTTTTGTGGATCAGTTGTAGCAAGAACAAAAACCACATTTGGTGGTGGTTCTTCGAGCGTTTTAAGCAGCGCAGCCGATGCCGCCTTAGACAACATATGCACTTCGTCGAGAATAAAGACACGATGTCTTCCGGGACTCAATGTTGATGCCGTTTCGATGATGTCGCGGATTTCATCGACACCGTTATTACTAGCGGCGTCGAGTTCTAATACGTCGTAGCTAGTGCCGTTGTCGACAGCAAGACATGAAGCACAAATACAGCAGGGTTCTCCGTCGGCAGGGTTTTGACAATTCAGCACCTTTGCCAGAATCCGCGCAGTAGATGTTTTGCCGGTTCCGCGTGGACCAGAGAACAAATACGCTTGGCCTTCGCGTTCGTTGATGACTGCATTTCGCAGAGCCCTCACCACATGTTCTTGCCCACGCAGTTCTGCGAAGCGCCGGGGGCGGTATCGCCGATAGAGAGATTGCATAGCCATCCATACGACCTTACCAATCGGGTCATACGACCTAACCAATCAGGTGATCCGACCTAACCAATCGGGTCATCCATCTTGCGGAGTGGCTCACTTCTGACCCCTGAGTTGAGTACCGTTTGCGTATCGTATGAAACGCTTTTTCCTTCTTCTCTTGTGCACGCTCGGAGTAGCGGTGTTCGCCGGACATGCGACGGCAGCCACCACCGGGAACTCGGTTGCCTCGTCTAATCCCATCGCCAATGAAGTGGTCGCGGTCGCTCCAACCCAGATCCAGATGGTGTTTCAAAATGCGGTCACTGCTGATGACGTTGCGCGGATGGGTTTGTCTCTTGCATGCGACAAAGCCTTGGTCTCGCTTGGCCCTGCCCAATTAGCAACCGACGGTGTGTCCGTCACTGCTCCGTTAACCCAGATTCCACCCAACGGAAAATGCAATGTCAGCTGGGCACTTCCTGACGGAAGCAAAGGAACATTTTCGTTCCGAACCGAGATTGCTGCTGCCGTTACCACCACAACCTTGGGCCCAGACGGTGAAGTTCCCACCACAGTTGCCCCCGTCACAACACCAACCGATGCAGTGGCGACGCCCCCTGCTCGCCTCGGCGGGCCGATTGGACTTTTACGACTTGCGGGTTATCTGCTCATCTCCGCTCTCGTCGGTGGATTGCTTTTTATGTTGTTGGTGTGGCCAGAAGGCAGTCACAACGCGACAGCGATTCGCTACATTCGCCTATCGGGTATTGGTGCTGTTCTCACGCAACTCTCCCTCGTGGTCTTTACAACGGCTCAAGTCACCAACACCGGAATCGTGTCGTCACTAAATCCGACTGACTGGTTTGAATTGTTCAACACGTCTCAGGGCCGAACCCTGTTTATTCGCTTTCTCGTCGTCATTGTCATCGCCGTGCTGGCATTAAATCCAGAACGAGTCATCGATCCCGAGTTTCAAGTTCCGAGCCTAATTTTTATTGCGGTTCTGATAGCGACATACGGATTTGATCGTGCTGGTGGTCGCCTCTATATCGTTGGCGTTGTCATCGCCATCGTTCATATGGCACTTGTCATTGCGTGGACCGGCGGGGTCCTTATGATCTCACGAGTTATTTTAAGCAAATCTGGAGACGAAGACTTACTTGATGCATTGCGCAGTTGGTCGCGCCTCGCCACAACTCTCACAGTTGGAATCATCGGCACCGGACTGTTCCAAGTTGGTCGACTCGATGGTTGGAGCCTGATCAATAGTGGCCATGGCCGATTATTGCTACTAAAAATTATTGCTGTCATCTTTCTTATTTTTGTTGAACTGGCTCTTCGCAAATTTATTATGCAACGTCTCAGCAAAGTGACTGCATTGTCAATGCGCGCAATCCTCACAATGCGCAAGGCCGCCACTATTCAGATGAGTGCTACCGTCGTGATTCTGGCAATGTCATCATGGCTCATCTCAATGCGACCACCTAATGTGGTTCCACAACAGGCTCAGAAGCAAAGTGCGTACGCCATTAATCGCGATCTGATCGGTGATGATGGCTTTCATGTCACGTTGTCCATCACGCCAGGCGATGTGGGCAATAATCAAGCCCTCATTGAACTGTTCGCACCAAAGAGAATTCAGAATTTCACTATTAAATTTATTCCTTCGAACCCAGTGGCCAATGGGTACGTGCTCTATGTCCCAATTACTCGACCAGGTGGGGCGCTCATCGGCGCAGACCTCGGACTCAATCTCAAGTCCCCAGGCGAATGGAAAGTGGAGTTGACCGGCGCCACCACCACCGGTGAATTGACCCCCTTGACCACTACTTTCATCATCGCGGACGGTATTACGGTCACCACCGAACCCACTGGGCAAACGATGGATGGTCCTGCTTCCTCTACAACCACCACCACGGTTGCAGCCACCGGATAGGTAACGCTTCACCTTTGGAACTATCGTGAAGGTCGTGAGCACCAGCCCCAACTCCGACATGCAAGACAAAATCGATGACCTCCGTTCACGTCAAGAACAAGCCATCAATGCGGGTAGTCCCCGATCCGTAGAACGCCAACACGAAAAAGGCAAACTCTTGGCTCGCGAGCGACTTGAGTATCTTCTTGATCCCGGTTCTTTTCATGAACTTGACATGCTCGCTCGGCATCGTGCGCACGCTGCTGGACTCGAAGAACGACCATATACCGACGGAGTCATCACCGGCTGGGGAACCATTAATGATCGCAAGGTATTTGTGTTCTCTCAAGATTTCACCGTTTTTGGTGGTGCTCTCGGCGAAGTCTTTGCCGAAAAAATTCACAAGTTGATGGATCTTGCACTGAAGGTCGGTGCACCACTTATTGGTCTCAACGACGGAGCAGGTGCGCGCATCCAAGAAGGTGTCGTATCGCTTGCTTCGTACGGCGGAATCTTTCATCGCAACGTGCAGGCCTCAGGAGTGATTCCTCAAATCTCTGTCATTCTCGGACCGTGTGCTGGTGGTGCTGTGTACTCGCCGGCGATGACGGACTTTATTTTCATGGTTCGCGAGACGAGCCACATGTTCATCACCGGACCCGATGTGGTCAAGACCGTGACTGGCGAAGACGTCACCCTTGAAGAACTCGGTGGCGCCATGAGTCACGCTTCAAAGAGCGGTGTCGCCACATTTGTGAGCGCTGATGAAAAATCGTGTCTTGATGATGTGCGTTTCTTGATGTCATTCTTGCCTCAAAATAATCTTGAAGACCCACCTGCCGTTGCCCCAGACGATGATGCATCGCGGCTGTGCGTGTCACTTCGGGAGATTTTGCCACCATCGTCAAACCAGCCATACGACATGAAAAAAGTCATTGCCGAAGTTGTTGATGACGGAGAATTCTTTGAGTATTTCCCGCATTGGGCGAAAAGCATCGTCTGCGGATTTTCGCGTGTTGATGG
>JAEMRC010000057.1:0-1286 GCA_016463545.1 Ilumatobacteraceae bacterium | reverse complement strand
CGAATTCAGATCATCACTCGCAAGGCATACGGCGGTGCTTATGTCGTTATGAACTCCAAATCAATCGGCGCTGATCTGGCATACGCGTGGCCAACTGCAGAGTTGGCCGTTATGGGTCCACAAGGAGCAGTTGAAATTGTGTATCGTCGAGAACTTCAACAAACCGCCGACCCTGTTGCGCGACGTGCCGAACTCGTGACTGAGTACACCGAAAAATATGCCAATCCATACGCGGCAGCAGAGCGCGGATACATTGACGATGTTATTGACCCTGCTGAGACACGAATCAAAGTCATCGCTGGTCTACGCATGTTGCAAACCAAGCGTGAAGAATTGCCACGACGTAAACACGGCAATACACCCCTATAGAAAGCAGAACATGTCAGACGAATCTTCCTCAAACTGGTCACCGCCAGCACTTCATGATGCTGCCCGTATGCCTGAATCATTGGCTGGGTTTTGGGCCCGTGTTGGCGCCCATGTCTGTGATGGCATCTTGCTCTTTTTCATCGCAGTGCCATTCAACATCATCTCAGCGCTTTCGTCTGGTGCTTTCTCAACAATCGTTTCACTGGTCGGAGTATTCATACCCATCAGCATCTATGCGCATTGGATCGGTACAAAAGGTGGCAGTCCGTGGCGTGTGCGACTCGGAATTTTAATTCTGGACAAGAACGACATGAGTTACATCGGAACACGCCGCGCCGTACTACGAATTCTCGTCAGTTATATCTCGGGTCTAGTGCTACTCATTGGATATCTCTGGATGATCTTTGACAGCAATAACCAGACATGGCACGACAAGGCAACCAACACAATTGTGGTCAAGCGATGACAACGCTTTCAACAGCGCTCAGTATCTCGCCCACACCAACATCAGAAGAGGCTGCTGCTATTTCTGCAGCGATTGAGTTGCTGTGGCCAAAGCCATCTGCAGCGACAGTTTCTCCGTCTGCAAGTAACGCGTGGCGTTTTAGTGGCAGGCATTGGGCAACCGATCAGCGCAACTCCCGAAGCCGCCCACGACGCTAATCACGCAATGACTCAACTGACAGAGCTCACCACAGTTGCTGACGACATGGCGGTGTTTCACATCGGCACACGGGTCGTCAGACATCTCAATCTCAAACCCGACACCGAATACACAGAACACGGAATCACTTTTCGAACTTTAAGTCGTCCAACAGGGGCTCTGCTTTGTTCGTTTGCGACTGTGAACGATGTGCACTTTGGCGAAACAGAGTGTGGTCGCATCGACTCCAACCCAGGTGGACCGATTCAACGAT
>JAEMRC010000152.1 GCA_016463545.1 Ilumatobacteraceae bacterium | reverse complement strand
TCAGAAAGGTTCTCAGTCGATTTGTATTTAATCGTTCGAGATCTGTGGGATTTGCTGAAGCACACGTGTTGATTGGGCAAAGCGACGTCACAGACTCATAGCCGTTAATCGGATAAGTGCCTTGCAGCATTGTAAAAATATTATTCGGGTGTGCGGATAAGAAGGGTTGATCTCCGCGTTTTGGAATTTTTGAGGCGAAAATAGCAGGAACAGCTTGCGTTGTGTGTTGGCTGACGGCGAGTGCATTTCTGTGCCATGTACTTTTGCTTGCGAGTCTTGCAAAACCCGGAAACCTCTGTGCATTGATATTGCCCTCTGCATCCAGCAGAGCAAAAAGTGGAGACTCGTCAAAGACGATGAGCACTATGGGTGTATTTGGATTATTTGAATTCGACGCCACGACCTCACCGTTTGAGCCACCAAATACAGGAAGGATTTGTACGACAAAAACAGCCACGAGCAATGGCGCAAGTGCAGATATATACGAAACAAAAGTCCGCACTCCGCGCCATCGATGAAGCGCCGTTGTGATGCCGACTCCAATCCCGGCAGACACCATAAATGCCAGTGCGTCTACTGATAGGCCGATTTGTCGCGTGATCGCAAGTCCAAAGATTGTGCCCAGAAGTCCTATAAGGCATCGGTGCACTAGGTCAAGAGCCGAGCGACGAGTAAAACCAACCAGCACTTCTATGGCAATAGCTGTTAGTGTCGGCAATACTGCGACCACAAAGAGAAAAATTGCGACCTCAATCTCGCTTACCTTTGCTGTAGCAAAAATTGGCAGATTTTTTCCGTAGAGATCAAGCATTGGCTGAGTGATGGCCACTGTTGCCAACGCCAGCAACTCAAGGGAGTTTTTGAGGATGCCCTTAAGTGTCATGCTCGTCGTGTGACGTGAAATATCGTTCGAGTTCCTCCGGCTAAGAGCATCTTCGTGCGCACATCAAATCGCTCACCGAGCAACTTCTCAAAGTTCTCCAGATTGAAGTCATCGTGGATTCCTTCGCGCTTGTTGCGTAGCAGCGTCTTAACCATCGGATCATCAACATGGGGCATTTCGATCACTAGCTCTGGCGTGATGTCACGCAATAAGTCAAGTTGAGCAGCGAGCGGTACGTTATATGTCAGTGCAAGATGGTGAATAACTGCCAAGTAGAGAACCACTTCGGGCTTGCCGCGATTAAAGAGCCCCGTTCGTTCAGTGCCCCTCCAGCCAATTCCGCCACCGGTATCTGCAAGGTCGACATACAAAGGCAGTATCTTTTCATTTTTCTCATTTCGTAAAGTTTGATACAGGCGATCTATCACTAACGGATCTGCGTCCATTGCCACAACGTAATCAGCATGAGCAGCAGCGATGCGACTAAAGCGACCGTCATTACACCCGATATCCCACACCTGTGAGCGCTGCTTGCTCGCAACTGCATCGCGTACGAACCGATCCTTTTCGTCAAGACTGCTCTCAACATAATGGGCACGATCGGAATATTCAGACCATGTGGATTCAGAATCTTTGAGGGT
Source organism: Ilumatobacteraceae bacterium (assembly GCA_016463545.1). Taxonomy (GTDB): domain Bacteria; phylum Actinomycetota; class Acidimicrobiia; order Acidimicrobiales; family Ilumatobacteraceae; genus UBA2093. Next base: position 1,482 of record JAEMRC010000152.1, on the reverse strand, counting down.
CAGGCTTTGTACGAGTTTTGTGAGTTTGCGAAGAGTTGCGTCAAGTACGGACGCATTCATTCCGGCATTCGCTGCCTCTTTTTTAACTTCTACTTTTGACGCCGAGAATCGGTCTTGCGCCATGGCGTGTAATACGACGTGGGTCAGTCTTCCGGTACGCGGTTTCAATATTTTGCGAGGAAGCAATTTTCGCATGGTGTCAGGACTCACGCCATTGACGGAACCCCTCAGAAATGGCTGATACTGGACGCCAAGATAGGACTGCAGCATCAACGGATAAAGGAACAACTCACAAAACTGGCGGTATCCGTACCACGGGTCGGATCCCTTGCGCACTTCAAACGAACCTGCATCAATAAATTGTGGCCGAGATCCGATGAATTGCACATTGTACGGAGTTGCATCTTTGACTCCGACACCATCAGCAAGCGCAGTCCGAGTGAGATCAAGTTGCAGCAAGGCCGCTTCTTTGAGCATCGAAAAAGTCCACTCGTACGGGTATGAGACCACCGGAATTTTCGGGTGCTTCATGGCCGCCACCCAAGGCTGGCTAAGTCCCACATCTGACGGATTCACCATCTCACATGAGATCAGTTTCCCAGACGCAAGTGCGTCTTGAATAGATTTTTTTGACCACACTGCATCGAGGTCTGCTTTTCCGAGCGCTGTGAATCCTCGCAGGATGACATCGTCAGAGACGAACACCCGACTCAGCGGATCACGAAAAGACCCTGTGTCCTGGATTGCGTGAGTCATTGTGCCTAGTTCGTTGAAGACGAACTATCACCGTCGGACGCGTCGTCAGAAACAGCGTCAGACGAACCTTTTGAAGAGAGCTTTGCTTTGAACCGAGACATGCCCATTTTGAAGGCAACTCCGATTCCGGCAATTCCACCTGCAAGGGCGGTCACGATCATGCTTCCAGTTCCGGCGTCAAGATAATTCAACATGCCAAAATCTTATCGCCTCACCCCGCATTCAATAGGGATAAGCCGCTTTAAAGCAGCGCACAGCAGGCTATTGCGGTGGTTAGCCTTAGATGGTGCCTCAGAACCCAGACACCACTGCCATCACAACTGGGCGGGACGGTTCCCATTCGTTGGCCACACCGTTGCACACATCCTCAGTCTGGGCTTCAGATGGCCTGGACGACACTGCTTCACGTGCCACTGCAACGCGCTCGTCTGCGTTTTACAGTCGCTATGCCAACCCCACGGTGACGCAATTCGAAAATGCAATCGCAGAACTTGAGGGCGCCGAATCAGCGATGGCCTTTGCATCAGGCATGGGCGCAATCGCTTCCGTTGTGTTGGCTTTTTGTCATTCCGGAAGTCATATCGTGGCGCAAAATACGCTGTATGGCGGGACACTTTCTTTTCTAGAAGGGCCGTGTCGTCGTCTTGGAATTGATGTCTCGTATGTTGACGCCAGTACCGCTGGGGCATTTGCCGCAGCAGTGCAGCCTGGTCGCACAATGTTGGT
>JAEMRC010000151.1 GCA_016463545.1 Ilumatobacteraceae bacterium | reverse complement strand
CAATATGCGTTCGCCATCCTTGCCGTGTCGCAAAGCGCGGATCGGTTGCTAATTCGGGCGCACCAATCACTGTCATAAACTTCTCAAAATCAGGTTCACGCCCACATTGCACGATGAACCAACCATCACTCGCCAAGAAACCATCCATAATCATTTTCAGCCCAGCACCAGGCTCTGGTCGTTCACCCATTGACCACCAGTTCACCACGACATCAGCAAACGACACCATTGCATCAAACATCGAAATATCGACATACTGCCCGAGTCCTGTGTTGTCGCGATGACGTAACGCAGCAAGTACGCCGATCACGCCAAACAATGCCGTTCCGATGTCTCCAAGAGCACCGACCGGGCTAACAAAGGGTGGTTGATCTGGTTGACGTTTCCATTCGTAGACACCACTCATTGCTTCTGCCACTGCTGCGTAAGCGGGCCATGAGCCATACGGAGACTCAACAGTATTTCCGAAGCCCGACACTGATAAATACACCACTCCTGGATGCACGGCGCGAATATCGTCATAGCCGAGTCCCATGCGAGTGAGCGCACCACCTTTAAAATTTTCTGCCACGATGTCGAACTTGGGAGCGAGTTGTAAAATCAGTTCTCGACCTAAAGGATTTTTTAGATCAACCGTGATTGAGCGCTTGTTCAAATTGTTGCGCAAAAATGTTGCCCCTGCCTTGCCGCCATCTGGCTGCACCATTGCCGGCAACGACCCACGCGCTAAATCACCCCCCGTTGGATGCTCTACTTTGATGACATCTGCTCCGAGTCGCGCCAGTAATTGCGTTGCATAGGGAAGGGCCTGCATCTGCTCAAGGGCAAGAATGCGCACGCCATCAAGGGGTTTACCCTCGGCGGCGGCTCCAGCGTTGCCAATATCTCCTATCTGCATGTGTAAACCGTAACCCACCGCCACCCCTTTGCAGGGGGGCAGACGCAATTGGAGTCGTAGGATTACGGGGTGCGAGGAATTTCTTCATGGGGTGCGTACCTGCCGTACCGTCGATTAGACAAGGCGGGAATCTCCTCGTTTATTGGCCAAGGCGGTGGCAAAGGAACACGCACCGTTGCGTCGTTTGACGAAGATTCCACCACGATGGCGGTTGAGGCGGGCCGAATCGCTCTGCGTCATGCCTCAGCAACACCCACACAATTACTCTTTGCCTCGGTCAGCCCCACCTACGCAGACAAAACCAACGCAACTGTCGTGCACGCAGCCTTGCGCCTTGACGACACAGCGCTTGCCATCGATCTTGGCAGCAGTGTTCGCAGTGCAATGGGCGGACTCATCCTTGCACTTCAGTCGCAGGGAGTCTCTGTTGTTGCGAGCGCAGATATTCGTACTGGTCTTGCTGGCAGTTCTGAAGAAGCAAATGGTGGCGACGCAGCAGCAGCATTCGTCATCGGTGACGACACACACGCACCGCTCGCTGCAGAATTTATCGGCGCAGCAAGTGCAACTGAAGAATTCATTGATCGTTGGCGAGCTCCCGGAACACAGCGCACAAAAACATGGGACGAAAAATTTAGTGAAATAACATACTTGCCTCTTGGACAACGCGCATGGAAACAAGCGTTGCAGGACGCTGGCATACAAGCATCTGATGTTGCAATAGTCGCAGTTTCATCGCCAAGCGCTCGCATCTCCTCAACGGTCGCAGCCAAACTTGGTGCAGCAAAAGTTCTTGACAACTTGTCATCGGTCATCGGGTTAACCGGAGCAGCACAACCCGGTCTGCTTTTGGCACTTCTTCTCGAACAATCTGAGCCGGGGCAAATTGTGGCATTGGTTTCGCTTACTGACGGCGCCGATGTCTTGCTTTTCCGAACGACAAAACATTTGCCCCAAGCGCAACCCGACACCACTGTCGCTCAACAATTAACCCGTGGTGCGCCAGTTTCTTATGGTCGCTTCTTAAGTTGGCGCACAATGTTGGCAATCGAACCACCACGTCGCCCCGAACCCCAACGTGTGTCTGCTACGGCATCCGCTCGCAGTGAGAACTGGAAATTTGGATTTGTCGGATCGCGCGATACAACCACAGGTGCAGTACATCTGCCGCCACTTCGCGTATCTGCTGACGGGCAACGCACTGACAACATGCAAGACGCCCCAATGGCTGATGTTCTCGGAACAATTGCCACATTCACCGTTGACCGACTTGCGTATTCACCGAGTCCACCCATTGTTTTTGCGGTTGTTGATTTCGACGGCGGTGGTCGTTTTCCGATCGAGCTATGCGATATCGACGCCGAAGAAATCGCCATTGGCGGTCGCGTCCGTATGACTTTCCGTCGACTTTCTGTTACTGATGACATTCCCAATTACTTCTGGAAAGCAACACTGGTTCGCGCTTCATAGCGTGTACCGAACGGAGACCTCATGGCATCGCACGGCATCAAAGATCAAATCGCCATCATTGGCATGGGTTGCACCAACTTTGTCGAACACTGGAACCTTGGGCTTGATGACCTCATCGTTAACGCCGCCAACGAGTGCTACTCGTCCGCAGGCATCGCCAAAGATGCTGTTGATGCGTATTGGCTAGGCACTGCACAAGGTGGAATGAGTGGCATCACTCTTGCTCGCCCACTGCAATTGCAAAACAAACCCGTCACCCGTGTTGAAAATTATTGTGCGACAGGGAGCGAAGCACTGCGCCAAGCTGCGTATGCAGTCGCAAGTGGTGCATACGACGTTGCGATGGCTCTCGGAGTAGAAAAAACCAAGGACAGCGGTTTTCAAGGACTCAACGCAACTCCCCCTCCCAATGACGGAACAGGTCGCACGCTGACTGCTGCGGCAATGTTTTCAATGGTGGCACCTGCATACGCCAACAAATTTGGAGTCGATGCGACTGAACTTCGCGAAGCCATTGCTCGTGTTGCCTGGAAAAACCATTACAACGGCGCACGCAACTCCCGGGCACAGTTTCGTAAAGAAGTGTCGATGGACACAATTAAGAATTCGCCCAAGATGGCCGGAGACCTTGGCCTCTTTGATTGTGCCGGAGTTGCTGATGGTGCTGCCGCTGCAATCGTGTGTCGCGCCCAAGATGCGCACA
>JAEMRC010000056.1 GCA_016463545.1 Ilumatobacteraceae bacterium | reverse complement strand
ACCCGACACCGAATACACAGAACACGGAATCACTTTTCGAACCTTGAGTCGTCCAACAGGGGCTCTGCTTTGTTCCTTCGCAACTGTGAACGATGTGCACTTTGGCGAAACAGAGTGCGGTCGTATCGACTCCAACCCAGGTGGACCGATTCAACGATCTGCTGATGGCGAGCGGCCGTATCCGCTCATCATGAACGAAGGCGCTGTTGCAGAAATTGTCAGTATTAATCCAGCAGTTGTTGTTGTTAAAGGTGACTTATCTGTTGACGGCCGACCAGAAGAATTTGCAGCATTTGATCAGTGCTACTACAACATCTTTGCTGATCGTCTTTGCGTTGTCCGCGGCAACCATGACGCCTATCGTGGACAAAATTCTTATGCAGGTGACCAGTGGATAGAACTGTCAGGTATCTCAATTGCGCTGATGGACACTGCAATTCCAACCGAAACAACAGGGCGTTTAGAGCCAACACAACTTGAATGGCTCGAAGCACTGAGCGCGCGCAGCACAAACCCCGTAATTGTGATGGGACATCACCAGCAATGGACCGGTGGCAAGCGCAGCGATAACTACTTCGGACTTCACCCTGACAGTAGTGACGAACTCAGTGCAATCATTGATCGCAACCCTTCGATAGTTGCATACACGGCAGGACACACACATCGCCATCGCGTTCGTAGATTGCCAAGCGGAGTTCCAACAATCGAAATCGGATGCGTGAAAGATTTTCCGGGGACATGGGCCGAATACCGTGTCTACGAGGGTGGCATCACGCAGATCGTGCATCGCATATCAAGCCCCGAGGCGCTGAACTGGAGTGAGCGTTGTCGTCACCTCTATACAGACTTTGGGATTGATTACGAAACCTATGCGCTCGGAACACTCTCGGAGCGTTGCTTCAATATCGATCTTCGCTCATGACCACTCCGGGAGCACTTCACGGATTACGCGTGCTCGATATATCAACTGTGTTGGCAGGGCCAAACTGCGCTCGTTACTTGGCCGACTTTGGCGCCGATGTCATCAAAGTAGAACGACCAGAGATTGGCGACAGTCTGCGTGGCATGGGATGGAGAGATCCGCGCGACGGTGAAAGCATTTGGTGGAGACTCGTGAATCGAAACAAGCGCAACATCGCACTTGACTTTACGAAGCCAGCAGACCTTGATGTGTTGTGGCACCTCATTGACGATGCTCACGTATTGGTCGAAAACTTTCGACCAGGAGTTCTTGAACGACTGGGTTTAGGACCCAAAGAACTTCACGCTCGTAATCCAAAACTAGTCATCACTCGCATTACGGGATTCGGACAAGACGGGCCATATTCTTCTCGCCCTGGCTTTGCATCAATTGCAGAATCTATGGCAGGACTTGCCCACATCAGTGGCGAACCAAACGGCGCACCAACGTTGCCCGCTTTCGCGCTCACCGACGAAGTGACTGGACTCGTCGCTGCCTTTGCCACGATGACCGCTCTGCATAGTGGAGTCGGTCAAGTTATTGATGTGTCATTGCTTGAAAGCATTTTCCAAATTATGGGTCCACTTATCAGCGTGTACAAGTTGCGCGGTGAGCAACAAGAACGCATGGGATCATCGCTTCCTTACACCGTGCCACGCGGAGTCTTTCAGTGCTCCGACAATCTATGGGTTGGCATCTCAACATCAAGTGAAACTGTTGCGAAGCGCGTCATGATCCTGCTGGGGCTTGGCGATGACGACCGCTTTAGTTCGTTTGTGGGGAGAACAGAGAATCGTGTAGTCCTTGAAAACGCCATGACTGAATGGTGTCAAGCCCGCACTCAGAAAGAAGTTCTACAAGAAATGAACGCTGCTCAGGCTGCAGTTGGGCCGGTGCTCTCGATGGCAGACATCGCACAAGATCCGCACTACTCTGCAAGAGACGCGATTATTTCAGTTGACGGCACCCCGATGCAGGGACTTGTCGCACGGCTGTCAGCAACGCCAGGGGAAGTAAAGTGGCACGGTAAAGCACTTGACGCTGACGGCGCAGAAATTCGCAGAAACGGTTGGGGCAAAGATGTCAGTGGGGACAACGAGTGAGCCACGGTTTTCACGCGGAGCAAAAGTTCTAGCACTCACATCAATCGCAACATTTTTAGTTTCACTTGATTCAAGTATCGTCACAATTGCCTTTCGAGACATCGTTGGTGACTTTGGTGAATCTAATCGACACTTACTCACTTGGATTTTTTCTGGATACAACATTGCCTATGCAGCAGCGCTTCTCACGGCTGGCCGCTTCGCTGATGTCTTTGGACGAAAGAAATCTTTTATTCGTGGATTAACACTTTTCAGCATCGGCTCAATACTTTGCGGACTTGCACCAACTGCTGCTCTCCTGGTACTCGCGCGAGTCATACAAGCAATTGGCGGTGCAATTCTCACACCCGCTTCGCTTGCGCTCGTCTTACCTGAATTTTCTGTTGAAAAACGTGCAGCAGCACTTGGCATCTGGGGTGCCGTCGGCGGACTAGCAGCAGCAACCGGGCCAATCATTGGTGGAGCACTCGTTGATAGTTTCGGATGGCGTTCACTATTTTTTATCAACCTTCCATTCTGTGCTCTCGCGATCTTTGTTGGACGCCGCATGCTCACAGAAAGCGCGGACACGACGTCTCGTCATCAACTCGATGCCTATGGTGCATCACTAGCAATTCCTGGCGTTGCATTAATTGTCTACGCCATTGTTCAAAGTGATGAATGGGGATGGTTCTCTTCCGGCGTCATTGGCACCTTTATACTTGCTCTGGCATTACTCGTCGTCTTTGTTCGTCATTGTTATACCGCAAGCAATCCTCTTCTTGACCTTCAACTCTTTAAACTCCCCTTCGTCGTGGCCGCAAATATCGCTGGTGTCTTTTTCTCTATCGGTTTTTTTGCAATGTTTTTTGCGAACACTCAATGGTTGCAAAATGTTTGGGGATACAGCACGAGTGGTTCAGGGATAGCGTTCGCACCTGGTCCGTTAACAGCAGCAATCTTTGCCGCACCTGCCGGAAAGTGGGCACAGAAATACGGTCATGCAAAAATCGCAGCAATCGGCGCACTTTTGCTGGGGGGTGGCATTCTTGTTTTGAATCTCACCGTGACCCAGACACCCCACTATTGGACGCATTACTTTCCGATGATGGTGGCGACAGGTGCAGGAGTCGGCTTTTCAATTTCTACGTTGTCCAGTGCGGCGAGTGCATACCTTCCGCCCACACGCTTTGCGATGGGTTCAGCCTTGTCAACAACAAGCCGTCAGATTGGTGCTGCTATCGGCTTAGCTCTCGTCACTTCACTACTAGCACCAACTTTACGCAGTATCGGTGGTGCTCGAAGTGCCGCAATAAGCACAGGGACTGCCTTCGATATTCGCACTGTTGATATCAGCGGCTTCCATCATGCGTGGTGGCTAGTCACTGCCGCAATGTTTGTTAATGGGACATCAATGTTGCTTCTGTTTAAACGGCCGACCGCCCAACAAATGGCTCTTTCGGATCAGACAACGATTCCCTAACGCGCTATTCCCACTGAACAACTCACGCCAGTTCCACCCATTCCACAGTATCCGTTCGGATTTTTTCCTAAATACTGTTGGTGATACGGCTCCGCATAAAAGAAATCTTTGAGTTCTGCAATCTCGGTAGAAATTTCTCCATAGCCAGCAGACTGAAGTGCCACCTGAAACTGTTCTTGCGATGTCTGCGCGATCGCTTGCTGTTGATTATTCATCCAATAGATAGCGCTGCGATACTGCGTGCCTTGATCGTTTCCTTGTCGCATCCCTTGCGTTGGATTGTGGTTTTCCCAAAAAACTTTTAGCATCTGCTCAAAAGATGTTTCGGCCGTTTGAAAGGCCACAAGAACAACTTCGGTATGCCCTGTCATCGTGCTACACACTTCTTCATACGAAGGGTTTGGCGTAAACCCACCGGAGTATCCAACAGCAGTTGAATACACACCAGGTGCTTGCCAAAACTTGCGTTCTGCTCCCCAAAAACATCCCATTCCAAATACAGCGGTCTCGACGCCGTCTGGCCACGGACCAACTAATGGATGAGCATTAATAAAATGAGCGTCTGGAATGACCACCTGGCTAGTTGGTCTCCCTGGTAATGCCTTTTCAGGAGACACCAATTCATTGCTGTGTTGACGAAACATCATGTCGTCAGGCTAGAGCAACTCGCCGACCAATCAGTTGTTGTGTGGGGAGAGAACATACAAATGGCAGACGAGAATTACCAGTCACCCCCAGCGGACTAGTCTTACGAAAACAGAGGCTCACTGCCCCGCGCAGTTCTTAGGAGGATAAATATGTCAAGTCACCGTATTCGACGCACGATCGCGAGCATTCTTGGCGGCTTAGGGATTGCGATTTTCCTCCTTGGAGTAGTCGCCATGGTTCTGATTGGGTTCGTGTCTTCGAGCGAGCACGTTGAATCTACGGTCACATCAGCGCTATCTCAATCGGATATTCGCTCAGTCATTGCGGACGAACTGATTAAAAAACTTGAAGAGGCAGACGGTGGTGGACAAGAAGCGGACGGTGGTGGACAGGCGGACGAACGACTTATTCTTCAGGCTCCACGTGATGTCGTTGTGCAAGCTGTCGCTGACAAACTAAACGAAGAATCTCTTCAAAAGTTTGCGGGTAGTGTTGCCGCAAAAGTCTATGCAATCTATGTTGATGACGCGGTATCAACTCCAATAGATGTGATGCCGTTAGCAAATGCAGCGATGGATACCATCAAAATCGCTGATCCATCAGTTTCTGCAGACGAAATACTTACGATCGAACCTCTCTCGATCGAAAAGAAATCTGACGATATAAATATCGGCGACTTACGTGATACTGCCAAGACTTTTGTTTGGCTGTTCCTCATCTTGGGTCTTGCACTCCAGGGAGCAGCATGGCTTCTCGGAATCGCGACACCTTGGCAAAAAATCCGACGGCTTGGAATTCGTCTTTTCAGTGGCTCAGTTGCACTCGGTGTGGTTGTACTGATCGCCCGCAATCAAATTCCGCAATCATCTGATGATAATCGCGACGCAGTGAAGGCAGTAACTCAATTCATCACTAGTCCGATAATGACGAGAGTCGTTTTGCTCACAGTGTTAGGCGTAGTACTCATAGCCGCCGGCATGATCGGTCATCGAAAAGCCAAAATAGACTGATATTGTTGCCATTATGAATAAGTATCTGACCGGCAACTACGCGCCAGTTATTGACGAAATCACTGCCACAGACCTGCAGATCATTGGCACATTGCCTCCTGAACTCAATGGTCGATACTTGCGTAATGGACCAAACCCGATTGGCGATGTTGATGCTCAGGACTTTGCGCGTGGATACGTTGCACAAATAAAACTTCCGCAACGCGTACCATTTGGTTTCCATGGCAATTGGGTACGTGATGAGAACTAATTTTTTACAAAGGAGAACATATGGCAATTGATTTCAACCAAGATCCACGCATTGATCCGCGCATTAAAATTCTATTGGCCAATATGGCAGCAGTGGCAGGTGGCTTTGGACCTCCAAATGTTGCTGATCGCCAAGAACTCCTTGCGACATCAAATTCGCCTGAAGCACTCGCCGCAATCGACGGCTATCGCGCGATGATGGCGGTGTGTGACAACGAAATGTTTGCGCCTTCACAGGGTCTACGCATACACACCGAATCAATCACCTCTCAGCCGGACGGCAACAGCATCAATCTTCGAGTCTTACGACCCGACACCACAGAGACATTGCCGTGCATCTATTACATCCACGGCGGCGGAATGGCATCACTGTCATGTTTTGACGGCAACTACAGTGCGTGGGGCAAAATTTTGGCAGCACGTGGCGTTGCAGTAGTGATGGTTGATTTTAGAAACTCAGTTAGTGCATCATCAGTTCCGGAAGTTGAACCATTTCCAGCAGGTCTCAATGACTGCATCTCCGGTCTCAAGTGGGTGGTCTCTCATGCCGCAGCACTCAACATTGATGTTTCACGGATTACGGTCGCAGGAGAAAGTGGTGGGGGCAATCTCACTTTGGCTGTCGGATTAAAACTTAAACAAGACAACGAACTTCATCTCATTGCTGGTTTATACGCTCTTTGTCCTTACATCGCTGGCCAATGGCCACTTCCCGAGAATCCATCATCCACCGAAAACAACGGAATCTTTCTGGACTTGCACAACAATCAGGGAGCAATCGGCTACGGAATCGAAGCATTCAATGCCAAAAATCCCCTTGCCTGGCCGAGTTTTGCGACAGAAGACGACGTCCGCGGATTTCCCCCAACAGTCATCAGTGTCAACGAGTGCGATCCGCTTCGCGATGAAGGGCTGAACTTTTATCGCTTACTGATGCGTAGCGGAGTCAGTGCGCGAGGTCGACAGGTAATGGGCACAACACACGGAATCGAGATCATGCCGATTGCTTGTCCTGAAATCACTCACGATACGGCGCGAGATTTAGTGGCTTTTGCAAAAGGCCCTGGCCACTAGCGCAACGTTCTTAGTCGTTGCTTTCTTGACTCGCAGATCCAAGATATGCCTTGATGACTGCAGGGTCTTTTTTTATCTGACTCGGTGTGCCTTCGGCAATCTTGTGACCAAACTCAATCACATAGATGTAATCACAAACATTTAAGACAAGTCCCATGTCATGGTCAACCAACAAGATGGTGATGCCTGCGTCAATAATGTCACGCAGACGCAGTCCGAGCTGCTGAGATTCTTGGGTATCTAATCCAGCGGCGGGCTCGTCCATACACAACAATTTTGGGCGTCCTGCGAGTGCACGTGCTGCTGAAACCAACTTGCGCTGACCTTGACTCAGTTCATTCGGCATGCGTCCTCGCAAGTTGCTGATTCCTAAAACATCGAGGGCGAATTGCACTCCGCTGTGATCGCGTGACCGAAGCGGCAGAAAAGCGTCTGCAATAAACGTTGCGAGGGTTTGATTTTCTGCTGCTACCTGAAGATTTTCTTCAATAGTTAAATCATCGAAAAGTTCAAGCGATTGCCAAGTACGACCCAGACCTGCAGCAGCACGCCGATGCGCTGGCGAACTTGAAATATCTTTACCGTCAAGCATGATGCGACCAGTCGTAGGGACAAATCCGGTAACACCATCAATAAACGTCGTTTTTCCTGCTCCGTTGGGTCCAATAAGGCCAACGAGTTTGCCTTTTTCGACCGCGATATCGACGTTGTCGACGGCACGCAGACCACCAAACGCAACTGACATTGACGAGGTTTCAAAAAGCGTCATGACACGATCTCTTTTTCTTTGTCATGGGAAAAGCGCGCCGTAACTTTGTTCAACCTCGACGACCAACCGCCAGCAAGACCCTCTGGGTTAAGAATCGCTGTCGTGATCAACCCCAAGCCACCAAGGATCAGCGTAAATTCACTCGGAACATGCAATATATTCTCCAAAAAAGTAAATCCAAGCCCACCAGACACAAGAACTCCACCGAAGATTGCCCCTGTCACACTAGAAATACCACCAAGATACGCAAAGGCAAAAAATACAAGCGACTGCGTGTATGTGAAGTATTCCGGGGTGGCTGATCCGAAACGATAAGAAGAGATTGCGCCTGCCAGACCTGCGATGAATGCTGATAATCCAAAAGCCATTATTTTTGTATAAGCAACGTTGACAGCAACTGCAGCCGCTGCTCGCTCGTTGTTGCGAGTTGCCAGCATTCGACGTCCTGATCCAGAGCGTCGAAGATTAACAACGAGATAGCACATCAGTGATGTGACAATTAGGCACAGCAGGATTGTCATTGGATTTGGTTGTAATCCGTCACCGATAGTTATTCCCAAAAACTTATAGTCCGTCACTCGGCTTGAATCAAAAACTTTTGGAGGAACAACAATTGCACGTGCTAGACCGCCGTTTACTGACGAGTTCTTAAAGACTGCCGCTTCAACGGCAACACCAAAAGCCAATGTCACAATTGCGAGATTGACGCCGCGTACCCGCAGCGCCGGAAGCGCAACAAGAACGCCCATAAACATTGCTACCAAAGCCCCCAAAAGCGGCGCAATCGGAAACGGAACACCATGTTCGGTGGCAAGTTTGGACAACAAGAACCCAGATATGCCAGCAAAAGCCATCTGCGAGAGCGAGATTTGACCGACAAATCCGGTTAAGACAACGGCTGATAAACAGATCATCACTCCGATGAGACTGTTCGTCAAGCCCAATCGAAAAGAAGGTGTTGCTAAGAACAATCCAAAAACTGCCGTTGCGACAATCAGGCTTGGTCCCCACAGCCGCACAGCCGCCTTACTCGGATAGGGAGAAAACGGAAGACGCCCCGATGTGACTCCTCCACGTATTGGCAGTGAGTCTCCGCGGATATAGAGAACAAGGACGATGACAAGCAACGGAACCACTTTGTCCATGCCAGGGAAAGCACTGCCACCTGAACGCGGAAACCAGCTCTGTGTGACGCCAAGGTAGACCATCAATTGCGATTGCATCCCTAACAAAAACCCCGCAAGAGCAGTTAGTCCAAATGAAGAAAAATTGCCAACTAGTGCGGCAGTTAAAGCCGGGACAATCAAGGCTGGGATCGTGGCCGGGTCGACCGCTGTGTTGATAGATGCAACTAAAATTCCGAGCAACCCGGTTAGCACGGTAGACAGCACCCAATTAATTCCTGAGAGAAATTCAGGAGAGAAGCCCAAGATTATTGCACCCTTTTCGTTTTCTGCCGCAGCCCTCGTGGCCAAGCCAAATCGCGTGAATCGAAATAGAGCCCAGAGTGCGAAGGTAAAAATAACAACAAGAACGCTAACTATCAGTTGATCCTTTGAGAAATTTATTCCGAACGGCAGATCAATAGGAGATTTGCGAAAGATGGGTTTCACTGGTCGTGGTGTAGCCGCAAATCGACGCACGACGATGGCTTGAAGAAGTAAAAATATGCCAACTGACGCAACTACTTTTGTTAGTGGTGGTGCGTGGCGAAGTGGCTTAAAGATTAAAAAATGCAAAGCAAGACCAAGAAGAATACAAAAAAGTAACGTGATAGTAAGTGCCGGAAACAAACCGAGAGTATCTCCAAAACTAATTTTTGTCGGGATATCTGGTAGGTCGAGTGGAGAACCTGAGGAGAAAAAATTAACAGGTGCTTCAAGGAGTGAAAGCGGGTTGGGTAACGGCGGAAGGAAGAGATCTCCTTGTGATCGCAACACTGCAAATACATACGCTGCGTACATCGCAATGGCCCCGTTTGAGAAGTTCACGACTCCGGAACCACGGTAGGTCAACACTATTCCGATTGCGACAGCCACGATAAGTGCGCCAGATGCGATTCCGCTTCCGCTCAAGAAGTTTGCTCGTAGGTTTTGGTTGACGAGAATTAAGAGAAGGAGAAAAGTAAATACCGCAAGAACAACTCTCTGGATGATGAGTCGAGTTGGAAGTTGGTCAGAATTTTTCATTTTAGTTTCTTATTAAAGTGTGATTGGACTCTAGCCACAAATGAAAGAGCGACGGGCCAGAGTGACCCGTCGCTCTATTCAAATTGTTCTCGTTATTTTTGGTAGAGGGGATCAGCCTGCTGCACGTACGTCGATTGACGCAATCGTTGCCCAGCCACCTGCAGTGGTGTACTGCTGAATTCCGGTGACATGCCCACACACTGAAATGAACGGTGCAACTCCGCAACCCAGGTCTCCTGCCTGAATCATCATTGGTCCCGTGAAAGCACGCATTGCCGTGTTGAAACCCTCAGGAGTGACAGCGTCAACACCGATCTGCTGGTAAAACTTCGCCACTGTCAGGAAGTTTGCAAACAGAGGGCCGGCAAAACCGGTGTACTCAAGAGGGGATCCCTCGGCAGGCTTGCCGTACTGCTGAACTTTGTCGATGTAGGTCTGCATTCCGGACTCTACGTCTGGATTGAAGTAACTCGCTCCGTATCCCAAGAAGTACCAGCCATCAGGGAAGTCGCCCTTGTCGCCAATATCAGCGAGGTGGGTCTTCACGGGCGTGCCAAAACATAGACCCGTTGTCACGACTTTTGGAGTGATACCCAATGCCTTGATGGCGTCGTACAGAGCGCTACATCCCTGCACAGTCACAACTGGCAGCAATACATCTACTTTGTCTGCGCCTGCGGCTTGCAATGCAGACTGCACATCTGTTGCCGTCGCAGTATCTTCTACTCCAACACCAACTGATGTCACTTTTGCAGCATCGAACAATGGCTTTAGCAGAATGTCAAACGCTGCTTTACCGGCTGCATTGTTTGAGTGGATAACCGCAACTGTCTTGGCCGCAAGGTCCTTGATGGTGAATTTCGCCATCCCTTGAATAACTCCAATTGATCCGGTCGTCCAAGCAACTCCTGCTTTTGTGACGAAGTCGGCAACCGTGACACCGTTGCCAATGACAATCGGCTTCTTTTGGTCAAGGGCTGCATACAAGGATGCGTTTCCGACTGTCAGTGTTCCTGTGAGAACGACGCTCACTGTTGGATCGTTGGCGAATTGAGTTCCGCACTTCTGACCGTCTTCTTCGACAGCAACATCACATTTCACGATCTCTACTGGTCGACCACCAAAACCACTGAGTTCCTTATTGGTGTAGTCAACGGCGGCCATCAAGCCAATCGTTGCTTCAGGAAACAGTGACTCTTGATTAACGTAGCCCACGCGAACTGGTTCACCAGCCGCTTCGCCTTCTGTTGCGCCAGTGTAAGCGAGAGCCCACTCGTTGCTTGTCTCGGTGGCGACGGTTGTATCTGTGGCGACGGTTGTATCTGATGAACCATCGGTTCCAGAAGGTGACGAACTATCGCTTGAGCAACCCGCAGCGATTATTCCCATTGATATTGCAATTGCAGCAATCCGAATAAAACGAATCTTCATTATTTCTCCCTTTAATTTTGATCTCAGAACGCTTGTTCACGAGCATCTTGGTGTGTTCTATATACGGTAAAAGAGCCTAATCGCACGTAGCCAATATCTCCACTCTTTGTTGGTGATTTAGTCGTAAAAAGGCAAATCATCAATCGCTCGCACTGAGTCAATATGCTCTCTTCGTTGATTTTAGGCGTATCCTAAACACCGATGGAGCTTGCACCCGATGTTCTTCCCGCATCTAATGACCCGTGCTGGTGTGGCAGTGGTCGCAAGTACAAGCGGTGCCATAAAGGATTAGAAGGTCGCATCCAGCCCGGAATCATCAGTCCGATGCGATCAGTGCCAAGCACTATTGCGCGTCCGCCATATGCAGACACTGGTCAAGTTCCACCGATCAATGAATCTCGCATCAAATCACCCGACGTCATTGCTCGAATGCGTATCGCCGGAAAAATCGGCGCTGACATCTTGCGACTTGCTGGCGAGTTCGTCAAGCCCGGTATCACCACCGACGACATTGACGTGTATGTACACGACCTTTGCATTGCCAACAATTCATACCCGAGTCCACTCAACTATCACGGCTACCCCAAAAGTGTTTGCACAAGTGTGAACGAGGTCATCTGTCATGGCATTCCAGATTCGCGCGTATTGCAAGATGGCGACATTGTCAATCTTGACGTCACGGCATATGTCAACGGTGTGCACGGCGACACCAATGCAACATTTGCAGTTGGCACTATTTCTCAAGAAGACCAAGATCTGATTCGCATCACAGAAGAATGTTTATGGAAAGGCATTGAAGCCGTTGCTCCTGGACAACCCTTGAGCGACATCGGCCGTGCCATCGAAACACACGCCAAAAAACACCACTTAGGAGTCGTGCGCGCTTTCATCGGTCACGGAATCGGTGAAAACTTTCATACAGATATTCAAGTTCTGCATTACTACGATGCCCGCAACAATATGATCCTGCGGCCTGGCATGACTTTCACAATCGAGCCGATGATTACGCTCGGAACATGGCAACACCGCACCTGGGACGATGACTGGACCGCCGTCACGACAGACGGCAAGCGCACCGCGCAATTTGAGCACATGTTGCTTGTGACGGACTCTGGTGTTGAAGTATTTACTGGTGGTGATGGCGCTGTGTCACCTTGTGCGCCTTGGTCGCGTTAGTCCCCAACCTCTAGCGTTCTGATTGTGATTGAGCCAGCCGACATCGACCGCTATGTCTCGTTTTCTCGAGATGAGTGGTCTCGACTACGAGCAGCAACACCGCTCACCTTGCACGAAGTGGACTTGGAAGAGTTACGCGGAATCAACGACCGCA